>JBBPYZ010000228.1:0-15889 GCA_038199465.1 Acidimicrobiales bacterium
AAGGAGCACATCGCCGTCACCGAGGCGAACAAGCTCAACATCCCGATCGTGGCGGTGGTCGACACCAACTGCGACCCCGACCTGATCCAGTACGTGATCCCGGGCAACGACGACGCCATCCGGGCCGGGAACCTGCTGTGCCGGGTGATCGCCGACGCCGTCGACGAGGGCCGCTACATCGCCGCCAAGAAGGGGGCGCACGCCGCCGCTGCCGCCGCCGCCGCCCGGACAGCCGAGGACGAGGCCCGGATCGCCACCGAACAGGCCGAGGCCCGGCTCCAGGCCGCCGCCGAGCAGGCCGACCGGGAGGCCCGCATCACCGCCGCCTCCGCCTCGCTCAGCGCCGAAGACCCCCCGGCCGAGGGTGCCGCCGCCCAGGATGCGCCCGCCGAGGGTGCCACCGACGCCGCCCCGGTCGACCCGACCCCGGCCGACGTCGCCGCCGGCGAGCCCGACGCCGGCGAGCCCGCGACGCCCGCCGACGCCTGAGCCACCACCCACACAACCGAACGAACGAACCAGAACGAGGAGCACGTAGCCATGGCCGTCAGCGCTGCCGATGTGAAGCGGCTCCGGGATGCCACCGGCGCCGGGATGATGGACGCCAAGTACGCCCTGCAGGAGGTCGACGGCGACCACACCGCCGCCGCCCAGCTGCTGCGCGAGAAGGGCCTCAGCAAGGTCGGCTCCCGCAGCGACCGGGAGAACACCGAGGGTGCGGTGGGAACGTTCCTCGACCGCGACAAGGGGATCGCCGCCCTGGTCGAGCTCAAGTGCGAAACCGACTTCGTGGCCAAGAACCCCGACTTCGTGAACATGGCGCATGAGCTGGCCGCCCTGGTGGCCGAGGCCGGCGAGGACGCCATCAGCCAGAAGTCGGATGAGCTCGACACTCTCAAGATCACGCTGAAGGAGAACATCGACATCGGCACCATCCGCCGGGTCGAGCCGGGGGCCGGGGCGTCGATCGGCCTCTACCAGCACATCCAGGACGGGCGGGTGAAGAACGGCGTGGTCGTGGTGGTTGAAGGCGGCTCGGTCGAGCTGGCCCACGACATCGCCGTTCACGCCGCCTTCGCCAAGCCCCGCTACCTGTCCCGCGACGAGATCCCCGCCGGGGTGATCGACGCCGAGCGGTCCACCTTCACCACGATCGCCCGCAACGAGGGCAAGCCCGACGCCGCACTGCCCAAGATCGTGGAAGGGCGCCTCAACGGGTTCTACAAAGATGTCGCCCTGCTCGACCAGCCGTACGTGAAGGACGAGAAGCAGTCGATCCGCCAGCTGCTCGGAGGCGCCACGCTGGCCGCCTACGCCCAGGTCGTGATCGGCGCCAAGTAGGCCATGGATCCAGCGGCCGGCCCCCGTTGGCCCCGGGTGATCCTCAAGATGTCGGGCGAGGCGCTGGCCAGCGCCGCCTCCGACGAGACGATCGACAACTCCACCGTCGACCGCATCGCCGCTGAGATCGCCGCCGCCCGCTCGCAGCTGGGCGTCGAAATCGGCGTGGTGGTCGGCGGCGGCAACATCTGGCGGGGGGCCACCGGCGAGGCCGAGGGCATGGACCGGGCCAGCAGCGACCATATGGGCATGCTGGGCACGGTCATCAACGCCCTGGCCCTCCAGGACGCCCTGGAGCGCCACGGCCAGCCCACCCGGGTCCAGTCGGCCATCGACATGGCCGCGGTGTGCGAGCCGTACATCCGGCGTCGGGCCATCCGCCACCTGGAGAAGGGCCGGGTCGTGGTGTTCGCCGCCGGCCTGGGCAGCCCGTTCTTCACCACCGACACCCCCGCCGCCCTGCGGGCCGCCGAGGTCGGGGCCGGGGCGGTGCTGAAGGGGACGGGGGTCGACGGCGTCTACACCGCGGATCCTCGAAAGGACCCGACGGCGACACGGCTGGAGTCCCTCACCTTCGACGAGGCCCTGCAGCAGGACCTGCGGGTGATGGATCTCACCGCGTTCACCATCTGCCGGGAGAACGGGATACCGGTGTTCGTCTTTGACGTCATGCAGGAGGGCAACATCGAGCGCGCCATGGCGGGGGAGCCGGTGGGTACGCTCGTCACCCGATGAGCGCAGACTCCGACGTCGTCGGCATGGTCCTTGACGACACCCGGGAGAAGATGGTGAAGGCGGCCGAGCACACCTCGCTCGAGCTGGCCACCATCCGGACGGGCCGGGCCACCCCGGCGCTGGTCGACAAGCTGCGGGTCGACTACTACGGGGCCAGCACCCCGCTGCAGCAGATCGCCGGCGTCGCCGCTCCCGAGCCCAGGCTGCTCGTGATCAGCCCGTACGACAAGACCTCGATGAAGGCGATCGAAAAGGCGATCCAGGAGTCGGACCTCGGCATCAACCCCCAGAACGACGGGACGGTGATCCGCCTGGCCATCCCCGCCCTCACCGAGGAGCGGCGCCGCGACCTGGCCAAGCAGGCCAAGCACAAGGCCGAGGACGGGCGCATCGTGGTGCGCAACCTGCGCCGGCAGGCCCGCCACGAGCTCGACGCCTTTGAGAAGGACGGCGAGGTCGGCACCGACGAGGTCGAGCGGGCCGAGCGCGACCTCGACAAGCTGACCTCGGACCACGTGGGGAGGATCGATGAGATGCTCCGCCACAAAGAAGCCGACCTGCTGCAGGTGTGATCGACCCGCCCATGCACCCTTGGAGCGAGGAGACCTGCAAGGCTGGGCGGCTGGGCCACTCGAGGAGGCGCGCGCATGGCAGATCGTGGTGAGGAGTTCGATGACGAGGGCGTGCGCCTGCTCCCCGGCGGCGGTGGCCCCGTGAGCGGCCAGGACGAGCCGCCGTCGGTGTGGGCGGCGGCGGCGGGCGAGGAGCTCGACGACCTTGACGACGACCCGTGGGCTCCCACCACCGGCGGTGTCACCAGCCTGGTGGGCAGCGACAGCATCGACGTCGGCCTGCCGTCGGGGCCCGTCCCCATGCAGGACTGGACCGAGGCGCCGACGGGCAACGTGCCCCGGGTCATCCTCGGCGCCGACGACGACTGGAGCACCCGGACCGGCAGCCAGCCCCGGTGGCGGGGCGGCCAGGACGACTGGGCCGAGGGCGACTTCGACGACGGCCTGCTCGGCGAGGAGCGCATCGGCGCCCTCGACGAGACCCGGGACGAGCGGCCCGACCTGTACTCCTTCGAGGAGGACCTCCCGAGCCAGCCGCAGCCCGTCGTGCAGCTGCGGTCGGCCGCAGGGCCCGAGCCGCTGCGCCCGCCGGCCGAGCCGGCCCCGCTTCCTGCGGAGCCCTCCGGAGCCGCCCCGGTCGTGGCGCCCATCCGCACCCGGGCCCGGGCCCAAGCCCGGGCCGAGGAGGGCGTCGCCACCCCTGGGGCCCCGGGCCGGAACCTGCCGATGGCCGCGCTCGTCGGTGGCGGCTTCGCGGTGGTGGCCATCTTCCTCTTCGCCGTCGGCGGGAGGCTGGGGCCCTGGCTGCTCGCCACCGGTGTGGTCATGGTGTGCGCCTACGAGCTGTTCGACGTGTTCCAGCGGTCGGGGCTCCGGCCGGCCACACTGCTCGGCCTCACCAGCTGCTTCGCCCTCATGTGGGGCGCCTACGCTCGGGGGGCGCCCGCCATCACCCTGGTGCTGTTCCTGGCCTTTGGGGCCAGCATGCTCTGGTACCTGCTCAAGGTCATCCACGCCCGGGCGCTGCTCGGGGTGGCCACCACCATGCTCGGCATCGTCTGGGTCGGCGTGCTCGGCTCCTTCGCCTCTTTGATGCTGGTCAGCGGCCGGCTGCCGGGGGACGGGCGCATGTTCCTCCTCGGGGCCATTCTCTGCGCGGTGGCCAGCGACATCGGCGGCATCGCCGTGGGCTCGTTCGCCGGCCGGTCCCAGATCGCTCCCGACGTCAGCCCGAACAAGACGGTGGAGGGCACCCTCGGCGGCTTCGCCCTGTGTCTGGTCGTCGGGCTGATCGTCGGGAAGACCTCCGGGGTCTGGGACAACAGCCTGGCCAACGGCCTGCTGCTGGGCCTGGTCGTCGGGGTGGCGGCGCCGATCGGCGACCTGTCCCAGTCCCTCATCAAGCGCGACCTCGGCGTGAAGGACATGGGCACGGCGCTGCCCGGCCACGGCGGCTTCCTCGACCGGTTCGACTCTTTGCTGTTCGCCCTGCCGGCGGTCTACTTCCTCGCCCTGTCGACCCTCCTCTGAGGTCTCAGCCGGTGCGCACCGTCGCCGTGGTGGGGGCCACCGGTTCGATCGGCACCCAGACCGTCGAGGTGGTTCGGTCCGAGCCCGACCGCTACCGGATCACCGCCCTCGGGGCCAACCGGTCCGTCGCCGCCCTGGCCGCCCTGGCCGTCGAGCTGCGGCCGGCGGTGGTGGCCATCGCCGAGGCGTCGCTCGAGGCCGAGCTGAAGGCGGCCGTACCGGCGGGCACCGAGGTGCGCAGCGGGCCGGGGGCCCTGGCGTCGCTGGCCACCGAGGCCGAGGTCGTGGTCAACGGGGTGGTCGGCTTCGCCGGCCTGCCCGTCACCTTGGCCGCCCTCGAGGCCGGTCGCCGGCTGGCCCTGGCCAACAAGGAGAGCCTCATCGCCGCAGGTCCGATCGTCCAGCGGGCCCGGCGCACCCCGGGAGCCGAGATCGTGCCCGTCGACTCCGAGCACTGCGCCGTGCACCAGTGCCTGCGCAGCGGGGCGGCCGACGGACGCGACGTGAAGGCGGTGGTGCTGACGGCCAGCGGTGGGCCGTTCCGGGGCCGGTCGCGGGCCGAGCTCGAGCAGATCACCATCGATGACGCCCTGGCCCACCCCACCTGGTCGATGGGCCCCAAGATCACCGTCGACTCCTCCACGCTCATGAACAAGGGTCTCGAGGTGATCGAGGCCGTCGAGCTGTTCGGCCCCGGCTCGGGGGTGGGCTACGACCAGGTCGAGGTCGTGGTGCACCCCCAGTCGGTGATCCACTCGATGGTCACCTTCAGCGACGGGGCCACCGTGGCCCAGCTGTCGCTGCCCGACATGCGCCTGCCCATCGGCTACGCCCTCGCCTATCCCGAGCGGCTCGGCGTGCCCTTCGGGGCCATCGACTGGGCCTCGCTGCGCCGCCTCGACTTCGAGCCCCCCGACCTCGCCGCCTTCCGCTGCCTGACCCTGGCCTACGCCGCCGGCCGCGAGGGCGGCACCCGGCCCGCCCAGCTGAGCGGGGCCAACGAGGTGGCGGTCGAGGCGTTCCTCGCCGGACGCATCCGCTGGCTCGACATCCCGAGCGTGGTCGAGGCCACCCTCGAGCGCACGACGGGAACGAACCCGGGGTCGCTCGACGTTGTCCTGGAGGCTGACCGCGAGGCGCGCACCGTCGCCGCACGCGTGACCCTGGAGCTCGAGCGATGACCGCCCTTTCCACACCCCCCTCCCCGACCACCCCCCCGGCCGAGCCGCCGCAGACCAAGGGTGACCTGGCCTCGGTGGCCCGGCTCGTCGCCTCGGTCGCCACCTTGGCTGTGGTGTCGGTGCTGGCCGGCTTCTGGAAGCCCCTTCTCGTCATCGTGGCCCTGTTCGTCATGGTGATGCTGCACGAGATGGGCCACTTCGTGATGGCCCGCCGGGCCGGCATGAAGGCCACCGAGTTCTTCGTCGGGTTCGGGCCGAGGTTGTGGTCGTTCCGCCGAGGTGAGACCGAGTACGGCGTGAAGGCCATCCCGCTCGGGGGCTACGTGAAGATCCTGGGGATGACCAACCTCGAGGAGGTCCCGGCCGAGGACGAGCCCCGGGCCTATCGCCAGAAGCCCTTCTGGGGCCGGTTCGGGGTGGCGGTGGCCGGCTCCACCGTCCACATGATCCTGGCCTTCTGCCTGCTGTTCGCCCTCAACGCCGTCGTCGGCAACGCCCTCCACTCCCGCCAGCTGCCCGTCATCGACCGGCTGACCGGCATCGAGGGCCGCCCCGTGCCGGCCGCCGACGCCGGCCTGCAGGTGGGCGACGAGATCCTGGCCCTCGACGGCGGCCCGGTCGTCAGCTTCGAGGACATCCGGACCTACGTGCGGAACCGGCCGAACACCCCGATCAAGGTCGACTACGAGCGCGACGGCAGTCGGGCCACCACCACCCTGACCCCGATTGAGGTGGCCACGGCCAGCACGCCCGGTGGCCCCGAGGAGTCCCGCGGCTTCATCGGGATCACCGCCCGCACCGAGGACCCCACGGTCTCGCCCGTCCAGGCCCTCGGCCGCAGCGCCAACGATCTCGGCACGATCGTCAAGGGGACGGCCGGCGCCCTGGGCAAGCTGTTCTCGTTGCAAGGCGTGCAGAGCTACGCCGATCAGGTCCAGGGCAAGGACGTGCCCGTGGCCGACCAGGGCAACCGCTTCCTCTCGCCCGTCGGTGTCTACAACGTCGCCGGCACCGCCGCCGAGCAGGGCATCGGCCCTGTCCTTGCCCTCCTGGCGCTGATCAACGTGTTCGTCGGGCTGTTCAACATGCTCCCGCTCCTCCCCTTCGACGGCGGCCACGTCACCATCGCCGTCTACGAGGCCATTCGCTCCCGCATCAAGGGCCGCCGCCACTACGCCGACGCCGGCAAGCTGATGCCCGTCGCCTACGTCACCGTGGCGGCGCTGGCCCTCATCTTCGTGTCGTCCCTCTACCTCGACATCACCAGTCCCCTCAAGCTGTCGTAGCGGAAGAACGTTCTGCGGCGGCCAGCCCGTCGCTCAGCAACGCAGCAGCTGCACCTCGTAGGCGTCGAAGGCCGGGTCACGGGTCACCAGGGTGAGCGACTCGGCCTGGGCCTGCGCCACCAGCATGCGGTCGAAGGGGTCGCGGTGGTGCAGCGGCAGGGCTCCGGCCCGTTCGCCGTGGTCCCCGGTGATCGGCAGGGGCTCGAACCCGCTGTCGTGGACGTGGGAGACCAGCGAACCCTCGAACTCCAGCTTGCCGATCGCCCGCTTGATGGCGATCTCCCAGAGGCTGACGGCGCTGACACGGACCAGCTCCCCGGGATCGGCGATACGGGTCCGGGCGGCCGGCTCGAGAGGGTCGTCGGCCAGCCACCACAACAGGGCGTGGGTGTCGAGCAGGAGGGTCAACGCCCGCCCTCGAACGCCTCGACCAGCCACTCCGGGGTCAGGTCGAAGTCCTCAGCGATCCGGATCCGGCCCCGCAGGGCGCCGGGCACCCGAGGTTTCCGCTCGGGCGCGTAGGCGATGAGCCGGGCCATCGGCCGCCCGGCCTTGCCGATGATGATCTCCTCCCCGGCCGCAGCCTGCTCGACGAGCCGGGACAGGTGCGTCTTGGCCTGATGAATGTTCACAAGCATGGACTAAGTCTAGTCGGATTGAGGTGCCGTCTCTCCTGTCGACGGGCCCGGCGTAAGGTCGACCATGAGCGACGCCGAGCCTCTGGCGGTGGTCGATGTCGGCGAGGGAGCCTCGGCGCGGTGGCGCGAAGCGCACCTCGATCTGTATGTCGGGGTCAACGGCTTCGTCGGCACGGTGGTCGACCTCGATGCCCGGCTGGCCACCCGGCCGGCGCCGGCGGGGTTCTCGGTGACCACGGACACCTCGCAGAAGCGCAACGTCGTCCTCCGCCACCAGGTGCAGGCGTTCCTACCCGAGGAGGGCGTGCCCGCCGCCCCGGCCGCCCTCGATCTCGGCCTCGACGCCTGCCTACGGATCACCGAGTGGTTCGACCAGGGCGGCGCCACGCTGCTGCGGGGCGGCGCGTCCGCGACATGAACCCTGGGATGGGCTACCCGCCGCCGTCTGGGAGGATGGGGGGGTGCAGCTGATCGGGAGCAGGTACGAGCGGCGCAAGACCCGGCAGATCCAGGTGGGGTCGGTGGCGGTCGGGGGTGACGCCCCCATCAGCGTGCAGTCGATGACGATCACCAAGACGGCCGATGTCGAGGGCACCCTGCAGCAGATCTACGCCCTGGCCGCCGCCGGCGCCGACATCGTGCGCTGCACCTGCAACCGCAGGGAGGCGGCGGTTGGCCTGGCCCAGATCGTGCCCCGCAGCCCGGTGCCCATCGTGGCCGACGTCCACAACGACCACACCATGGCCCTGGCCGCGCTCGACGCTGGCGTGCAGTGCCTGCGCCTGAACCCGGGCAACATCACCAACCCGGCCAAGATCAAGCTGATCGCCGCCGAGGCCAAGGACCGCCAGGTGCCGATTCGCATCGGGGTCAATGCCGGTTCGCTCGACAGCTCGCTGTATGAGAAGTACGGCGGCGCCACCCCCGAGGCCATGGTCGAGTCGGCCCAGCGGGAGATGGCCTACTTCGACGACGTGGGCTTCGAGGACATCAAGATCTCGGTGAAGGCGTCGAACGTGCCCCTGATGGTCGAGGCCTACCGGCAGCTGTCGGAGGCCACCGACCACCCGCTGCACCTGGGCGTCACCGAGGCCGGCCCCCTGCCGGGCGGGCTGGTGAAGGCCACCGCCGGCATGGGCGCCCTGCTGATGGAGGGCATCGGCGACACCATCCGCTACAGCCTCACCGCCGACCCGGTCGAGGAGGCCAAGGCCGGACGGATGCTCCTCGAGGCTCTCGGCCTGCGTGAGCGCAAGGGCGTTGACCTCATCGCCTGCCCCAGCTGCGGCCGGGCCGAGGTCGACGTCATCAAGGTGGCCAACGACTCCCTGGCCGCCTTTGGCGACCGAGAGATCCCGCTGCAGATCGCGGTGATGGGCTGTGTGGTGAACGGCCCCGGCGAGGCCCGCGACGCCGACCTCGGCATCGCCGCCGGCCGGAGCAAGGGCCACCTGTTCATCAAGGGTCGCAACGTGGCCGTCGTCCCCGAGGACGAGATGGTCGAGACGCTGGTCCGCTACGCCGAGCGCATGATGGAGGTGGGCGCCGATCAGGTGCTGGCCGAGTCGGACACGGCCAAGGCCAAAAAGGCCGCGGACGAGGACCGCGACGCCCTCCTCGAGATCCAGGGCGACGACGCCAACGACGCCGGCACCAAGATCGACCTGATCCGCAAGCGCGTCGGCGCCTGAGCCGCATCGCTGCGAGGACACCATGGCCATCTCGCGAGCGGCGGCTGAGGGCTTCGGCCGGGCGGCAGGCGAGTACGAGCGGGCTCGCCCCGGCTATCCCTCAGAGGTGATCGACCTCTTGGCCGAGACGGGTGGCCTGGACCGGGGGCGCCTGGTGGTCGACCTCGCTGCCGGCACGGGCAAGCTGACCCGGTTGCTGGGTTCGAGCGGCGCCACGGTGATCGCGGTCGAGCCGGTGGCCGCCATGGGCGAGTCGTTGGTCGGCGCCCGCCTGATCACCGCCGCCACGGCCGAGGCCCTGCCGCTGCGGACCGAAGTGGTCGACCTGCTCACCGCCGCCCAGGCCTTCCACTGGTTCGATGCCGCGGCGGCGATGGACGAGGTGCGGCGGGTCGTGCGTCCCGGCGGCTGGCTGGCGGTGCTGTGGAACGAGCGTGACGAGTCGGTGTCGTGGGTGCGGAGCTTGGGCCACCTCATGGAACGCCACGGCGGGGGCCTGCCTTACGCCCGTCGGGTGGGCGACTTCGGTGCGCTGCTGCGGGAGGCCGGGCTCCGGGACGTCACCAGGACCCGCTTCGACAACCCACAGGAGACGACGAGGCGGGGCGTGGTGGAGCGAGCCGCCTCGACCTCGTACATCGCCGCCCTCCCGGAGGAGCGCCGGGAGGTCGCGCTGGCCGAGGTAGCCACACTGGTCGAGGGCTTCGCCGAGCCGTTCGGTTTCCCGCACTTCACCGACGTCCACCTGGCCAGGTTGCCCGGCCCCTGAACGGGTCAGCGAGCGGCCGGCCCTGGCTCGCCTTCAGCTGCGGTCGGGAGCTCGGCGGAGCCGTCGTCCTTGAGGGTGTCGACGAAGGCGGTGACGCCGTTGATGAGGGCCTTGCCGACCCTCTTGCCCACCTCGCTGCCCACCACCCCGCCGAGCACGGCGCCGGCGAAGGACCCGACGACCGGGATGGGCAGGACGACCTGGCCCAGCTTGGCGCCGCCGAGCATCCCCGCCCCGACCCCTGCGGTCTTGGAGATGCTCTCCTTCTCGCTTTCGTCCATCCGCTTCTCCCTCGCTCGAGTCGTCCCACGAGGGTGCCAGATCCGCGGTTCCTGCGCCGACTGCCGACCGGAGTGCCCACTTCTGGTGTCTGGAAGGGGCAGAGGTGGGCACTCCCGCGGAGGATCGGTGCCTGGAAGGCGCTGGTCGTGTGAAGGCTCTGGCGACGGGGAAGGTTCGGCGGCGATGGAGGACGCCGAGCTCGCCGCCCGCTCAGCCGGCCTGCGCTACGTCAGCGATGCCGGGCCCGGCATCCGCCGGGTGCGCCGGGGCACCGGCTTCTCCTACGTGGGGGTCGACGCGCGGCCAGTCCCGGCCGCCGAGCGACGCCGCATCCAGGCCCTGGCCATCCCGCCGGCGTGGACCGGGGTGTGGATCTGCCCGCGCCCGGACGGCCACATCCGAGCCACCGGCCGCGACGCCAAGGGCCGCAAGCAGCACCGCTACCACCCCGACTGGCGGCGGGTGCGCGACGCCACCAAGTACGAGCGGCTGGTCGACTTCGGCGCCGGCCTGCCCGCCCTGCGGGCGGCCGTCGAGCGGGACCTCGGGCTGCCCGGCTTCCCCCGAGATAAAGCGGTGGCGCTGGTGGTGACCCTCCTCGACCGCACGCTGGTGCGGGTCGGCAACGACGAGTACGCCTTGTCGAACTCGTCCTACGGGCTGACCACCCTCCTGGACGACCACGCCATGGTGCAGGGCAGCCGGGTGACCCTCGACTTCCCCGGCAAGAGCGGCCAGCCGCAGCGGGTGGCGGTCGAGGACCGGCGGCTGGCCCGGCTGGTGCGCCGCTGCAGCGAGCTGGGCGGCCAGGAGCTGTTCTCCTACCTCGACGGGGACCGGGTGTGCGACGTCGGCTCGGCCGACGTCAACGACTACCTGCGCCAGCGGACCGGCGCTGAGGTCACGGCCAAGCACTTCCGCACCTGGGGCGGCACCTGTGCGGCGGCCGCCGCCCTGGCGCTGTCCCGACCTCCGGCCACGGCCAAGGAGGCCGAGACCCAGGTGATCGCCGCCATCGACGTCGCCGCCTGCGTGCTGGGCAACACCCGGGCGGTGTGCCGGTCGTCCTACGTCCACCCGGCCGTCCTCGACGCCCACGCCTCGGGCGCCCTGCAGGAGGCGTGGCATCGGGCCCGCACCACCGAGCGGGCCACCCGGGCCGAGCGCACCGTGCTCTCGGTCCTCCAACGGGCCGCCGGCGACCTCCTCCTCGCCGGCTGAGGACTCGTTCGCGCCGCCCTCGAGGCGGGGCGTGACGCTTCCTTGGGCGGAATCACCTCCCTCGAGCGGCCCCACTCGACGCCAGCATTGGCGTGCTCAGTCCGAAGATCGCCTCGTCATCTGGCCACCGGCCGCGTCCGGCGGGCGGCAACGGTTCGCCCTCGTCGAGCCGGTCGGCTAGGCGACCCACGTCACCCGGGCTCCCCGAGCCCCGCAGGTCAGGCACGTCCGCCGGGCGGCTCACCTCACGCTGGTCCGCGGGGCAGGCCGCCTCAGGCAGGTCCGCCGGGCGGCTCACCTCACGCAGGTCCGCGGGGCAGGCCGACTCACGCAGGTCCGCCGGGCTGGTCAGGTCACGCAGGTCCGCCGGGCTCAGGTCACGCTGGTCCGTCGGAGGGCTCATGTCACCCGGTGTCGTGGGGTCGCTCAGGTCACCCACCTCCGCCGGGCCGGTGAGCTCGCGAAGCTCCGCCGGGCACCCTTCGTCGAGCAGGGCCAGTGCCATGCCGACGACGCGTCCATCGGGGGAAGGGCTCACGCCGGGCGGGTCGAAGCCCAGCGTACGTTGCAGCAGGTTCCGCTCCTCGGCGTAGCTGCAGCCGTAGTGAGCGTAGAGGCGGCCCTTCACCAGGCGCGACAGCGTCCCGTCGGCGGTCGAGCTCGACGCCCGCTTCACCTGGTCCTTCGGGAAGGGCACCTGCACGCCCCTGCCGCTGGCGGTTGCCCCGCGCATCGGCACGAAGTAGGGGTACGGCCCCCTGAGACCGGCGCTCACCGCGAGCCACTCGGGCTGGCCGGTGTCGTCATCGGTGTGGATGTCCTCGATCTTTCCGATTCTGTGACCCGACGCATCGGTGAGCGTCTGGCCGATCCAGGGTGCGTGGTGGTCCTCCAGGTCCGGCACTGCATCTCCTCCTCGAACGGGATGCTCCCCTCCTTCGGCGCGCTGCCGAGCTGAGGTTGAGCCCCTGGCTGCCATCGATCCGAAGATGGCATCTGCCGCTTTCACACCGGACAGAAAGGATCGGGCCGCCTCGGCACCGGCACCGGGCCGAGCCCGGGACAATCCCGGCAGGAGGGTCGGGAGGCACCGGTAGGGTGCGGCGCCATGGCCAAGGTGCTGACCCCCCAGGCGGAGGACTTCCCCCGCTGGTACCAGGACGTGGTGGCCAAGGCCGACCTGGCCGAGGGCGGCCCCGTGCGGGGCACCATGGTCATCAAGCCGTGGGGCTACGCCATGTGGGAGCTGGTGCAGGCCGAGCTGGACCGCCGCATCAAGGCGGCCGGGGCCAAGAACGCCTACTTCCCGCTGTTCATCCCGCAGTCGTTCCTGGAGAAGGAGGCCGAGCACGTCGAGGGCTTCAGCCCTGAGCTGGCCGTGGTCACCCACGCCGGCGGCGAGCAGCTGGCCGAGCCCGTGGTGGTGCGGCCCACCTCGGAGACGATCATCAACCACTCGTTCGCCAAGTGGGTGCAGAGCCACCGCGACCTCCCCCTGCTCATCAACCAGTGGGCCAACGTGGTGCGCTGGGAGCTGCGGCCCCGGCTGTTCCTGCGCACCTCGGAGTTCCTGTGGCAGGAGGGCCACACCTGCCACGCCACCGAGGATGAGGCCCGGGAGTACGCCCTGCGCATCCTGTCGGAGGTGTACGTCGACACCATGCGCAACGTGCTCGGCGTGCCGGTGCTGGTGGGCCGCAAGCCCGACGACGAGAAGTTCGCGGGTGCTGCCGCCACCTACACCTGCGAGGGGATCATGGTCGACGGCAAGGCCCTGCAGATGGGCACCAGCCACGAGCTGGGCCAGAACTTCGCCAAGGCCTTCGGCATCACGTTCCAGTCGGCCGGGGGAGGGGCGGCCGAGCATGTGTGGCAGACCTCGTGGGGGGTGTCCACCCGCCTCCTCGGCGCCCTCATCATGTGCCACGGCGACGACGCCGGCCTGCGCCTGCCCCCACTGGTGGCCCCGGCCCAGGTGGTCGTGCTCGTGGTGCGCGACGAGGGCGATGTGGCCGGCTCCGCCCGTGACCTGGCCGCCGAGCTCACCGCCGCCGGCCTGCGGGCCGAGGTCGACGACAAGGTGGCCACCTCCTTCGGACGCCGGGCCACCGACTGGGAGCTGAAGGGCGTGCCCGTGCGGGTCGAGGTGGGGCCCCGAGACCTGGCCGAGGGCCTGGTCACGGTGAAGCGTCGGGTGGGCCGGGTGGTCGAGCAGGTGGCGCTGGCCAACGTGGTCGAGGCCGTCACCGTGGCGTTGGAGCTGGCCGCGCAGGACCTGGTCACCGAGGCCACGGTGCGGCGCGAGCAGATGACCGTCGAGGCATCGACCCTCGACGAGGCCGTCGAGGCCGCCGGCGAGGGGGTGGCCAAGGCCCCCTGGGACCTGGTGAAGGGCCAGCCGCTCGGAGGCGGGGTCACCGTGCGCTGCCTCCAACGGGCCGACGGCACCATCCCCCTGGCCAGCGACGAGCCCGACCTGATCGCCTACCTGGCCCGCGCCTACTGAGCGCCGGGCCAGGGACCCGCTCTGCGCCTGATCGGTGCCGGGGCCCGTCTGGTACCTTCGGTCGACCCTCCCGTCGGATGCGGGTGGGGCACGTGGAGGGACGACCGGAAGGACGAGGAGGTGCAGCGGTGAGCGGACCGGCCGAGGTGGCCGCGGCACTGCTGCGCGCCCACGTCGAGGCCGCCGGTTGCGAGCTGTACGACGTGACCTGGGCCCCCGGGCTCCTGCGCGTCCTCATCGACCGCGAGGGCGGCATCGACCTCACCACCCTCGCGGCCCTGTCGCCGGTGCTCTCGGCCACCCTCGACGCCGCCGAGCCTGACCCGCTCCCCGGCCGCTACACCCTCGAGGTGTCCAGCCCCGGCCTCGAGCGCCAGCTGAAGACGCCGGCCCACTACCGCCGCTTCGTCGGCACGCCGCTCAACGTCAAGCTCACAGCGGCAGCGGCCGACGATGCCGACCGGCGGTTCCGGGCCACGCTGGAGGACGCCGACGACGAGGGGTTCACAGCCGGCGGCCGGCGCTGCTCCTACGGCGACGTCGAGCTCGCCATGACCGTGTTCGAGTGGGGGCCGCAGCCCAAGCCCGGCGGAAAGCCCCCCAAGACCCAGAAGAAGGCGAAGGTGCAGCCGTGAAGCCCAAGGACGCAAGCGGGAGCGACGAGATCCGCCAGGCGCTCGAAGCGGTGGCCCAGGCCAAGAGCATCTCCACCGACACGCTGCTGGAAGCGCTGGCCCAGGCCATGCTCGCTGCCTACAAGCGGCTGCCCGAGGCCGAGGAGTTCGCCCGGGTGGAGATCTACCCCGACACCTTCGAGATCCGGATCATCGCCCAGGAGCTCGACGAGGACTTCAACGTCCTGCGCGAGTGGGACGACACCCCGAACGAGACCTTCATGCAGCGGGTCATGGCCCAGACCGTGAAGCAGGTGATGAGCCAGCGCATCCGCGAGGTCGAGCGCGACCAGAAGTACGAGGACTACGCGGGGCGTGAGGGCTCGATCGTCACCGGGATCGTCCAGCAGGTCGACCAGCGCTTCACCCTGCTCGACCTGGGCAAGGTCGAGGCACTGCTGCCCTCGGCCGAGCAGGTGCCCCACGAGCGGTTCGAACGCAACGCCCGGCTGAAGGCCTACATCGTTGAGGTGCGCAAGACCACCAAGGGGCCCCAGATCGTGGTGAGCCGCACCCATCCCGGGCTGATCCTGCGCCTGTTCGAGCTGGAGGTGCCCGAGATCGCCAGCGGCATCGTCGAGATCCGGGCCTGCGCCCGCGAGCCCGGCCACCGCACCAAGATCGCCGTCTACTCGAACGACCAGAACGTCGACCCGGTCGGCTCGTGCGTGGGTGCCCGCGGGGCCCGGGTGCGGATGGTCACCAACGAGCTGCGGGGTGAGAAGGTGGACATCGTCCCCTTCAGCGACGACCCGGGCGAGTTCGTGATGCGGGCCCTGCAGCCGGCCAAGGTGAAGGAGGTGCGCCTCGACGACGAGCTCGGCGTGGCCACCGTCATCGTCAACGACTACCAGCTGTCGCTGGCCATCGGCCGGGAGGGCCAGAACGCCCGCCTCGCCGGCCGGCTGACCGGCTGGGAGATCCAGATCAAGTCCGAGGCCCAGCTGGCCGAGGAGGAGGCCGGCTACGCCGAGGGCGAGTGGGTGGAGCGGGACGGCGGCGAGATGGTGTGGGTGCCCGCCGACGGCAGCGAGGCCATGTCGATGGAGCAGTACTACGCCGGCCCGGGGGAGGCCTCGGACGAGCCGGAAGCCGCAGGTGACGTCACGTCCGACGGTGGCGACGCCGACGACGCCATGGCTGCCACCGACGCAGCGATGGAGAAGTCCGACAGCGCGATGGCGAAAACCGACGCGGCCATGGCTGCGACCGATGCCGCGATGGCGAAGACCGACGCGGCCATGGCTGCGACCGACGCCGCCCTGCCCGACGAGACCCTGGCCAAGATCGACGCCGCCATCTCCAACGACGACGACGTGATCGCCGAGATCGACGCCGCAATTGCCGAGACGGCCGAAGAGGTTGAAGCCCCGACCGAGGCGACCCTGCCCGAGGGTGCCTCGCCGGACCAGGTCGACGCAGAGCCGGGATCGGGCTCGTAGGCCAGCCGCAGAGGACCTGCG
>JBBPYZ010000229.1:0-8973 GCA_038199465.1 Acidimicrobiales bacterium
CGGGAAGGCCTCGGGGAACAGGAAGGGGGCGGCGTCGTGGACGGTGACCACGAGGGGGCGGCGGCGCCGGGGCGGCACGGCGACGGACGGGGCGAAGACGACGTCGGCCTCCCGGAGCCGGCCGAGAGAGGCGACGTCGGGCCGGCCCAGGCGGGTCCAGGCGTCGTACTGGGCCGGGCGGGGCTGGGGGACGATGGTGGGGGCCGTGGCCCCCAGCCCCTCGGCGGCCAGGGCGGCGGCGATCTCACCGCGGCGGTGGAGGGCGCAGAAGCCCAGGACGTCCCAGCCGGCGGCGGGCAGGTGGGCGGCCAGCCTGGCGGTGTAGCGTCCGATGCCTCCCGGCGACGGCTGGAGGAGCTGCTCGAGGTTCATGGCGACCCGCACCCCCACCATCCTGTACGTCCAGCCGGTCGCCGAGCGTGGAGGGTCCGATCAGGCCCTGCTCCGCCTGGTGCGATCCCTGCCCGGAGCGGTGGCCGCCCACGTGGTGGTGCCGGTCGAGCCGCCGCTGCGCCCCGAGCTGGAGGCGGCCGGCGCCACCGTCCACATCGTGCCCATGCGCCGCCTCACCACCTCGGGGGGCCTGGCCTGGTGGGCCGGCTACGCCCTGGGCTGGCCGGTGGCCGTGGCCCGCCTGTGGCGCCTGGGCCGTCAGGTCGACGCCGACCTCGTCCACACCAACTCGCTGCACTCGTGGTACGGCTGGGCCGCGGCCCTGCTGCTGCGCCGCCCGCACCTGTGGCACGCCCGGGAGGTGGTGACCCAGTCGGGCCTGGCCCTGCGGGTGGAGCGCCTCCTCACCCGCCGCTTCGCCCACCTGGTGGTGGCGGTGTCGCAGACGGTGGCCGACCAGCTGCCGGGCGCCCGGGTCGAGGTGGTGCTGGACGACGCCGATCGCACCGCCTTCCGCCCGGATCAGGCCGGCCGGTTCCGACCGGGGGCGGCTGTCGCTGACGACGTGCCGATGGTGGTGGCCGCCAGCCGCCTCGACACCTGGAAGGGCCTGGAGGTGGCCCTCGACGCCTGGCCGGCCGTGCAGGCCGTCAGGCCGGAAGCGGTCCTGGCCATCGCCGGGGCGGTGGTGGCGGGGAAGGAGTCCTTCGCGGAGGGCATCCGCCGCCGGGCCGAGGGCCTCGCAGGGGTCCGCTGGCTGGGCGAGCGCACAGACGTGGCCGCCCTGGTGGCCGACGCCGACGTGCTGGTGGCCCTGTCCACCACGCCCGAGCCCTGGGGCCTGTCGGTGGTCGAGGCCCTGGCCTGCGGCGTCCCGGTCGTCGTCTCCGACCTCGGCGGTCACCTCGAGATCCTCCGCCGGGCCGCCCCGGGCGCTGGCCGCCTGGTGCCGCCCGGAAACGCCGGGGCCACCGCCGACGTCCTGCTCGAGGTGCTTCCCAGGACGACCGCCACAGCAGGGAGGCGCCAGCGGCCCGTGCTGCTGGCCCCGCTCCCGGCTCCCGACTGGGCCGCCCGCTACACCCGGCTGACCACACCACCCCAGTGACCTCACGCGTCGTCAGTAAGGCCCCGGTTCGCGCCCCGGGCGGGGCCCCGCCGGGGTGTCGCTCGAGCGTAGAACCTGTCTCCTCTGAGGAGCTCGGAGGCCAGAACCGGGGCAGCAGTTCCTCTTAGGAGCTGAGGGGGCCGTTTCTGACGGCCCTGATAACTCTGAGGAACCCAGGCCCCGCAAGTGGCCTCCTGGTTCCTCAGAGGGGACGGCTGGCCAACCCGGCTCGCCAACCACACACTTCATCAGGACGACCCGGACCGTCCCCTCTGAGGAGCTGGAAGGCCAACCCCGGGGGTAGGGCTCCTCAGAGTCGCCGTTCACACCAGAATCGACCGATCCAGCTCCTCAGAGGCGCCGAGGCCCCGCCCGACGGCGGGAGGGGCGGTGGCGGGCCAGGCGGGCGGCAGCGTGGTGGACCGGGGCCCGGCCGCTCAGCTCGGCCAGGCACACCAGGCCGGCCCGCACAGCCAGCGCCACGGCCACCAGCGGCAGCCCCGCCCGGCGCCAGCCCGACCACCGCAGCGCCGAGTAGCGCCACAGCGACCGGTGGTGGGCCACCACCATCCGGTAGGGGCGGGCGGCCCGGCTGGCGCCCACGACGTGCACGGCCCCGGCCGCCGGCTCGACGGCCACCCGCCAGCCCGACTGGCGGGCCCGCCAGCACAGGTCGACGTCCTCCATGAACATAAAGAAGCGCTCGTCGAAGCCCCCGAGCTCCTCAAACGTGGCGCGGCGCACGAGCAGGAGCGCCCCGGACGCCCAGTCGACATCGGCCGCGTCGCTGCGGTCCCACGAGGTCTGCAGGTACCGCCCGCTCCACGGGTTGCCCCGCCACACCAGGCCCACAAAGGCGTGGCCGAGAGCGTCGCGCACCGAGGGGAAGGGCCGGCCGCTGACATAGGTCGACCCGTCCGGGTTGCGCAGCCGGGGGGCCACGATCCCGAGGTCGGGCTCGGCCTCGAGCCGGCCGGCCAGGGCGTCGACGCACCCAGGGTCGAGGAGGAGGTCGGGGTTGCAGACCAGCACGTGGCCGGCCCCGGCGACGGCCACGCCCCGGTTGATGCCCGCCCCGTACCCGAGGTTCGCCCCGGTGAGCACCACCCGCACCCTCGGCAACGACGCCGCCCCGAGCCGGGCCACCGAGTCGTCGGTCGATCCGTTGTCGACGACCACGATCTCGGCCGCGCCCGACTCCACCAGTGTGCGGGCGCAGGCCAGCAGCAGCCCCCCGGCGTTCCAGTTGACAACCACCGCGATGTTGCCCGCCGGTGTATCGGGACTCGCTGACCCCCTGTCTTCCCTCGTCTCTCCCACGGCGAGCAAAAAGCCGCTCGCCTCGTCGCTCCTCAGTCCAGACAGGGGTCGCTCGCCCCTCACCGGCTCGTTCGCTGCGCTCACGCCTTCCTCGTCGCTCACATTTGGCCCCGGAACCAGGCGATGGTGCGGCGGAGGCCCTCCTCGAGGGGCACCTCGGGCTTCCAGCCCAGCAGGGCGGCGGCCCGGCTGAGGTCGGGGCAGCGCTGCCTGGGGTCGTCCGAGCGGGCCTCGACGTGCACGATCGGGCTCGGCGAGCCGACCATCTCGCGCACCAGCTCGGCCAGGCGCAGCACGGTTATCTCGTCCTGGGTGCCGATGTTCACCGGGCCCACCACGCCCGGGTGGTCAAGCATCGAGACGTAGCCGGCCACCTGGTCGTCGACGTAGCAGAGGGAGCGGGTCTGGCTGCCGTCGCCCTGCACGGTGATCGGCGTGCCCCGCAGCGCCTGGGTGACGAAGGTGGACAGGACCCGGCCGTCGGCCGGCCGGAAGCGGGGGCCGCAGGTGTTGAAGGTGCGGACGATGCCAACATCGACGCCGTGCTGGCGGGCGTAGGCCATGGTCACGGCCTCGGCGAATCGCTTAGCCTCGTCGTAGCAGCCCCGCTCGCCGATGGGGTTGACGTTGCCCCAGTAGGTCTCGGGCTGGGGGTGCACGAGGGGGTCTCCGTAGACCTCGCTGGTGCTGGCCAGGACGAAGCGGGCCCCCTTGGCCTTGGCCAGGCCGAGGCAGTTGGCCGTGCCCTGGGCACCGACCTTCATGATCTTGATGGGGATCTGGTCGAAGTCGTCCGGCGAGGCCGGGCTGGCCAGGTGCGCCACCCCGTGGACGGGGCCGGCGACCTCCAGGTGCTCGGTGACGTCCTGCTCGAAAAAGGTGAACCGCGCTTCCGACCGGAGCAGGTCGACGTTGGCTTGCTGGCCCGTGACCATGTTGTCGTAGCCGACAACCTCGTCGCCCCGGCTGAGGAGGGCCTCGCACAGGTGGCTGCCGAGGAACCCGGCGGCGCCGGTGACGACGACCCGCATCAGCTGACGCGCCCCACGCCGGTGTAGGCGAAGCCCTGGCGGCGCACCGAGGCGGGGTCGAGGAGGTTGCGGGCGTCGACCAGGGCGGCGCCGGTCATGGCCGCCCGGCACTTGCCGAAGTCGAGCCAGCGGAACTCGTCCCACTCGGTCAGCACCACGACCACCGCCGCCCCCTCGCAGGCTGCGTACGCGTCGGCGCACACCTCCATGCCCGGCAGGGGGGCTGAGACCGTCGGGTCGTAGGCCCGCACCAGGGCCCCCTGGTCGGTGAGGCGGCGGATGACGTCGAGGGCGGGCGAGTCGCGCCGGTCGTCGGTGCGGGCCTTGAACGTGAGGCCCCAGGCGGCCACGGTCACGCCCTCGAGCGAGCCACCGGCGGCGGCCACGACCTTGGCCGTGATGCGCTCCTTCTGCTCCTCGTTGACGGCGATGACGCCCTTCAGAAGGCCGAAGTCGTAGCCGGCGTCCTCGGCGATGCGCACCAGGGCGTGGGTGTCCTTGGGGAAGCACGACCCGCCCCAGCCGGGGCCGGGGCGCAGGAACTCGAAGCCGATGCGCTTGTCGTAGCCCATGCCGAGGACGACCTCGCGCACGTCGGCCCCGACGGCCTCACAGACGTTGGCGATGGCGTTGACGAAGCTGATCTTGGTGGCCAAAAAGGCGTTGGAGGCGTACTTGATCGTCTCGGCGCTGGCCGGATCGGTGATGAGCAGCGGGGCCTTGATCGACTCGTACAGCTCGGCCACCCGGATGGCGGCGGCGTGGTCCTCGCAGCCGATCACGATGCGGTCGGGGTGGAAGCAGTCGTGCACCGCCGAGCCCTCTCGGAGGAACTCGGGGTTGGACACCACGCTGACGTCGCTGCGGCCCCGGGCCCGCTCGACCACGATCGTGGACCCGACGGGGACGGTTGACTTGTTGATGACCACCGACTGCGTGCGGAGGCAGTCGGCGATCTCGGCCGCCGCCGCCTCGATGTGGCTCAGGTCGGCTGCGCCGTCGCTGCGCTGGGGGGTCTGCACGCACAGGAACACGAAGTCGGCCTCGGCGGCGGCGGCGGCGGCGCCCACGGTGAAGCGCAGGCGCCCCCCGTCGACCCCCTCGCGCACCAGCTCGAGCAGGCCCAGCTCGACGATCGGGATCTCCCCGCGGTTCAGCAGCTCGATCTTGGCCGGGTCGATGTCGGCGCAGTTGACCCGGTGGCCGACGTGGGCCAAAAAGGCGCCCGTGGTGAGGCCGACGTAGCCGGTTCCGATGATGGCGACATCAGCCATGGGTGAGCTCCTTGACGAGACGGGTGAGGGGATCACCGAAGTGGGGCAGCGGGTCCATCCCGATGCCGCGCAGGGCGGCGCCCTCGAGGACGCTGTAGGCGGGGCGGGGGGCGGGGCGGGAGGGCATCAGGTCGGCGGTGGCGATGGGCCGCACCCGATCAGGGTCGTGGCCGGCCGCGGCCAGGACCGCCCGGACCAAGCCGTACCAGCTGGTGGCGCCGTCGTTGGTGGCGTGGAAGGTGCCGGGCAGCCGGGCCACACCCATGCGGCGGAGCAGGGGGGCCAGGTCGGAGGTAAAGGTCGGCTTGCCCACCTGGTCGTCGACGAAGGCCAGGTCGCGGCCGGGCTCGGCCGCCAGCCGCAGGGCCGTCTTTACCACGTTGGAGCCGGCGGCCCCGCACAGCCAGGACGTGCGCACGATCGCCGCGCCGGGGCAGCCCGCCAGAACCTCCCGCTCGCCGGCCAGCTTCGACCAGCCGTAGACTGAGCGGGGTGCCGTCTCGTCCCACTCGGTGTAGGGCCGGGTGGCATCGCCGGCGAACACGTAATCGGTGCTGACGGCCACGAGGTGGCTGCCGGCCAGGCGGCAGGCCTCGGCCACGTGACGGCTGGCCAGGGCGTTGACGAGGAGGGCCCGCTCAGGGTCGGCCTCGCAGCCGTCGACGTCGGTCCAGGCCGCCAGGTGGAACACCACGTCGGGGCGCAGCTCCAGCACGGCGCCGAGGACCAGGTCGCGCCGGGTGACGTCGAGCCGGTCCCGCCCCGCGGCGGTGACCTCGTCGCCGGCGCCGGCCAGGACGCGGTGGAGGTCGGTGCCCAGCTGCCCGCCGGCGCCGGTGAGCAGGGCCCGCATCAGCCGGCGGCCGGCGGGACGGCCGGCTCGGCCTTGAGGGGCTCCCACCACCAGCGGTTGTCGCGGTACCAGCGGACGGTCGCCTCGAGCGCCTCGTCGAGGGTGCGACGGCGCCGCCAGCCCAAAGCCGTGACCTTGGCGATGTCGACCGAGTAGCGGCGGTCGTGGCCCAGGCGGTCCGGGACGTAGCGGACGGCCGAGCCGTCGCGCCCGGTCAGGGCCAGGAGCTTGTCGGTGAGCATCCGGTTCGGGGTCTCGTTGCCGGCCCCGACGTTGTAGACCTCGCCCGCCACCCCCCGGGCCACCACCAGGGCGACCGCCGCGCAGTGGTCGTCGACGTAGAGCCAGTCGCGCTCGTTCAACCCGTCGCCGTACAGCGGGACGGTGCCGCCGTCGAGCAGGTTGGTGGTGAACAGCGGGATGACCTTCTCAGGGAACTGGTAGGGCCCGAAGTTGTTGGTGCAGCGGGTGACCACCACCGGCAGCCCGTGGGTTGCGTGGTGGGACAGGGCGATGAGGTCGGACCCCGCCTTGGACGCGGAGTAGGGCGAGCGGGGGTCGAGGGCGTCCCGCTCGGTCGAGCTGCCCTGGGCCACCGAGCCGTAGACCTCGTCGGTGCCGATGTGCACCACCTTGGCCACCTCCGCCCGGCGGGCCGCCTCCATGACATGGTTGGTGCCCACGCAGTTGGTCTGGACG
Organism: Acidimicrobiales bacterium; assembly: GCA_038199465.1. Lineage (GTDB taxonomy): Bacteria > Actinomycetota > Acidimicrobiia > Acidimicrobiales > JAUJNH01 > JAUJNH01. Next base: position 6,679 of record JBBPYZ010000229.1, read on the forward strand.
AAGTCGTGGCTGCCCCCGATGGAGCGGTCTACGTGGGTCTCCGCGGCGAAGTGGACCGCTACGTCGTGCCCGGCCATCGCCTCCTGGAGGGTGCCGAGGTCGCAGATGTCGCCCTTCACGAAGTCGACCCGGGGGTTCGGGACCAAGTCGTGGAGGGTGGAGAGGTTCCCGGCGTAGGTGAGGGCGTCGAAGATGGTGACCCGGTCGTCGCTGGCGCCGAGCACGTGCCGCACGTAGTTGGAGCCGATGAAGCCGGCCCCGCCGGTGACGAGCTGCCGCATGGCGCTCAGGCTACCGGCGGAGGGCTCCCGGCCAGCCGCCGCAGGTGGTCGCCGTAGCGCGACGGGCCCATGGCGGCCGCCCCCGCCGCCAGCGACGCGGCATCCAGCCAGCCCTGGCGGAAGGCAATCTCCTCGAGGCAGGCGATCTGCTCGCCCTGTCGCTGCTCGAGCACCTGGACGTAGGTCGCGGCATCGAGGAGGCTGTCGTGGGTGCCGGTGTCGAGCCACGCCATGCCCCGCCCGAAGCCCACCAACCGGGCCCGGCCCTCGGCGACGTAGGTGAGGTTCAGGTCGGTGATCTCGATCTCGTGGCGGTGCGAGGGCTGCAGACTGGCGGCCCGGTCCGATGCCGTCCCGTCGTACATGTAGACCCCCGTGATGGCCAGGCGGGACCGGGGGGTGGCCGGCTTCTCCTCGATCGAGATGATCTGGCCCTTGGCGTCGATCTCGGCCACCCCGTAGCGCTCGGGGTCGGCGACGGTGTAGCCGAAGAGGGTGCAGCCGTGGTTGCCGCCGCCGGCGGTGGCCGGGTCGAGGGCGGCAACCTCGGCCTGGAGCGTGGTCGACAGCTGGTGGCCGTGGAAGATGTTGTCGCCCAGGACGAGGCAGGCCGGCCCGCCGGCCAAAAAGGCGCGGCCGATCAGGAAGGCGTCGGCCAGGCCCCGGGGCTCGGCCTGCTCGGCGTAGGACAGGGCGATGCCAAAGGCACTCCCGTCTCCCAGCAGGCGTTCGAACAGGGGCAGGTCGTGCGGGGTGGAGATGAGGAGCACGTCCCGCACGCCGGCCAGCATCAGGACCGACAGCGGGTAGTACACCATGGGCTTGTCGTAGACCGCCAGCAGCTGCTTGCTGACCGACTTGGTGGCCGGGTGCAGCCGGGTCCCGCTCCCCCCCGCCAGGACGATGCCCTTCACGCTGGCTGTCTCCTGCAGTGGGTCCTCATGTAGGGCAGGCCTAGCAGGCGACGGAGGGATCGGATCCCTGAGGCGGGTCGGTGGCGGGCGTGGTCAATGGGGCCTCCGGGGTGGTGGTGGTGGCCGGGGCCTTGGGGTTCACCACCTTGTCGAAGCCGCGACCGAGGAGCACCACGACCTCACCCCTGTTCACCGTCCTGTCGGCCACGAGCCTGACATCCCCCCCGAGGTAGCCCTCCACGGCCCGGGCCGCGGTCTCGGCGCCGGACCGGTAGCGGACCTCGGTGGCCGTCGTGGCCCGGCCGTTGCCCCCGCTCGAGGCCTTGACCCCCAGGCGCTGGAGCTCGCCCTGGACCTGCACCACCAGCCCGTCGCGGTCCGACCCGTTGTAGAGCACGATGTCGGTGCCGGCGGGGATGGTTCCGGCTCCCCCGCGCCGGGTGGTGGGCGTGGCCCCGGGCAGCTTCACGCCAAAGGCGCCGAGCACCTCGGCCGCCTTTGTCGGGTTGAGCCGCAGCACCTGGGCCTCGCCGATGGTCACCGGGTCACCGGTGAGGGCGAGGAAGGTCAGCCTCCCGTCGTTCAGGTCGCGCAGCTGGCTGGCCAGGTTCTTCATGTCGCCCACGCCAAAGGCGCCGTCCACCTTCACGTTGCCGATGCCGGCCTCGATGAGCTTGGCCGCGGTGACCGGGTTGGTCAGCCCGTCGGCCACCGACTTGCGCAGGACCCGCTTGATGAAGTCCTGCTGGCGCTTGATACGGCCGAGGTCGCCGGTGCCGTCGTACTGCCAGCCCTTGGCGGTCTTGAACTCGTACTTGCGTGACCGCACATAGGACAGGGCCGCCGGCCCGTCGAGCTGCACGCACCCGGTGGTGGTGACGTTCAGCCCGCTCGACTCGTCGCGGGCCGGGAAGGGGAAGTCGACCTTGACGCCGCCGATGGCGTTGACGACCTCGCGGAAGCCGCCGAAGTCGATCTCGATGTAGTGGTTGATGGTGATGCCGAAGTTGCTCTCGATGGTGCGGACAAGCCGATCGGGGTCGGCCGTGTTCGGTTCGCCCTTCTTGGCGAAGGCCTCGTTGATGCGGCCCTTGCCGCCA
>JBBPYZ010000230.1:0-8442 GCA_038199465.1 Acidimicrobiales bacterium
CCGACGACGCTCGCGAGGGCAAGATCGACCCGGTCATCGGTCGGGACGAGGAGATCCGCCGGGTCATCCAGGTCCTCTCCCGCCGCACCAAGAACAACCCGGTGCTCATCGGCGAGCCGGGCGTGGGCAAGACCGCCATCGTGGAGGGCCTGGCCCGGCGCATCGTCGAGGGCGACGTGCCCGAGGGGCTGAAGCGCAAGCGGCTCATCAGCCTCGACCTCGGCGCCATGGTGGCCGGCTCGAAGTTCCGGGGCGAGTTCGAGGAGCGCCTCAAATCGGTGCTGAAAGAGATCACCGACTCCTCCGGCGAGATCATCACCTTCCTCGACGAGCTGCACACCGTGGTTGGGGCCGGCGCCGCCGAGGGCTCGATGGACGCCGGCCAGATGCTCAAGCCGATGCTGGCCCGGGGCGAGCTGCGCATGGTCGGGGCCACCACGCTGGACGAGTACCGCAAGCACATCGAGAAGGACGCCGCCCTCGAGCGCCGCTTCCAGCAGGTCTATGTGGGCGAGCCCACCGTGGTCGACACCATCGGCATCCTGCGGGGCCTGAAGGAGCGCTACGAGGTGCACCACGGCGTGCGCATCCAGGATGCCGCCCTGGTCGCCGCTGCCGTCCTGTCCGACCGCTACATCACCCAGCGCTTCCTGCCCGACAAGTCCATCGACCTGATCGACGAGGCCGGCTCGCGCCTGCGCATCGAGATCGACTCGATGCCGACCGAGATCGACGTCGTCACCCGCCGCATCCGCCAGCTCGAGATCGAGCGGTTGGCCCTGCAGAAGGAGTCCGACGCCGTCAGCGTCGAGCGGCTCGAGAAGCTGGAGCAGGAGCTGGCCGACCTCGAGGAGGAGAGCGGCGGGATGATGGGCCGCTGGCAGAACGAGAAGGACGCCATCGACCGGATCCGCGAGCTGAAGGAGGAGCTGGAGCGCAAGCGCACGGCCCTGGAGCGCGAGGACAACCTCGAGCGGGCCGCCGAGATCCGCTACGGCCAGATCCCCGAGCTGGAGCGCCAGATCGACCTGGCCACCGACGAGCTGGCTGAGGTGCAGGCCGACGGCGTGATGCTGAAGGAGGAGGTGGACGCCGAGGACGTGGCCGAGGTGGTGGCCAAGTGGACCGGCGTGCCGGTCAAGCGCCTCTTGGAGGGCGAGATGGCCAAGCTGATCCGCCTCGAGGAGGTGCTGGGCGAGCGGGTCGTCGGTCAGGACGTGGCCGTCACGGCCGTCTCCAACGCCATCCGTCGCAGCCGGGCCGGCCTGTCCGACCCCAACCGGCCCATCGGCTCGTTCCTGTTCCTCGGCCCGACGGGCGTGGGCAAGACCGAGCTGGCCCGCACCCTGGCCGACTTCCTGTTCGACGACGAGCGGGCCATGGTCCGCATCGACATGAGCGAGTACATGGAGAAGCACGCCGTGTCCCGCCTGGTCGGGGCGCCTCCCGGCTACGTCGGCTACGACGAGGGCGGCCAGCTGTCCGAGGCCGTCCGCCGCCGCCCCTACTCGGTGGTGCTGCTCGACGAGGTGGAGAAGGCCCACCCCGACGTGTTCAACATCCTGCTGCAGGTGCTGGACGACGGCCGGCTCACCGACGGCCAGGGCCGCATGGTGAACTTCACCAACTGCGTGCTGATCATGACCTCGAACATCCCGGGCGAGGTGGCCGACTTCTTCCGCCCCGAGTTCATCAACCGGGTCGACGACATCATCCGCTTCCGCTCGCTCAGCCGCGACGACCTGGCCGGCATCGTGCGCATCCAGCTGCGGTCGCTGGCCGACCGCCTGGCCGCCCGCCGCCTCGGGCTGGAGGTCAGCGACGCCGCCGAGCGGTGGCTGGCCCACCACGGCTACGACGAGCACTTCGGTGCCCGCCCCCTGAAGCGCCTGATCCAAAAGGCCATCGGCGACGAGCTGGCCAAGCTCCTCCTCGAAGGCCGCTTCGCCGAGGGCACCACCGTCTACGTCGACGCCCCCGACGGCACCGCCGGCGACCTCACCCTCTCGAACGTGGCGCCGCCAAAGGCGCTGGTGCGCAAGACGGCCAAGGCGGCGAAGCCAGCGAGGAAGGCGGCCTCGTGACGCTTGGGAGCGCGGCCGCCTCGTCGTTCGCGCCACGGCGGCGGCCGCCCCTCGCCCGTTCGTCAGACAGAGAACTCCTCTGCGGTCGAGGGGCGGCCACCGCCTGTCGGCCGCGGCCCTTCGTCCCGATCATCACTCGGGCTATGAGGGGGGGAAGCGCCTGATGCGGCTGGCGGCGATGATCAGCAGGATGGCGAGGGTGAGGAAGGCGGCCATGGCGGCGGGGAGGCCGGCGCGGTCGGCGAGGTGGCCGATGGCCAGGGGGAGGATGGCGCCGGTCTCGCTGATGACGTCGACCAGGGATCCGGTGGCGCCGGCCTGGCCGGGGCGCAACGCCAGCATCCGGGCCTGGAGGTCGACCCACACGACGTAGAGGCCGATGCCGACGGTCGCTGCTCCCACCGCCTGGAGCGCGGCCCACGGGGAGACGGCCACCAGGACGACTCCGGCGGCGACGATCCCGGCGCCGGTGACCGCCGTCCGGGTGCCGAGGCGGCGGCCGACGCGGCCGGCGACCGCAGCACCGGCCACGCCGCCGATCGTGGCCGCCCCGCCGAGGATGGTGGCCACCGCGGGGGAGTGGCCCCGCTCCTGTTCCAGGAAGGCGATGGCGAAGCCGAGGAACGGCTCGTCGAAGGGTGTCAGCAGGAGCAGGACGACCCCGATGGTCCACACCCGGCGGTCCCCTGCCACCTGGCGGAGGCCTTCCCAGAAGGACACGTCCTCGTCATCGTCGGAGCCTGCCTTCCTGGGCGGCGGGATGGGCTGGGTGGCGAGGAAGGCGGCGTAGGCCCACAGCAGCAGGGCCGCCGCCGCGAACGCCGCCCGCCAGCCAAGGCCGAGGGCGAGTGCCCCCGACAGGATGATCGGGCCCCCGATGGAGCCGAGGGCGGCCAGCACGTTCTGCTGGCCGAGGAGGCTGCGCAGCTCGGCCTCGTCGGCGGCCAGGTCGGCCAGGGCCACCTCGGTGGCGTCGATCATCACCGTGCCCGCCATCCCGGCCACCGAGATGCCGACGGCCAGGGTGTTGAAGCCGGGCCCCACCGCCATGATCAGGAACCCGGCCCCGTAGCCGAAGGCGCCGAGCGAGGCGAGGAGCCGACGGCTGAGGTGGTCGCTGGCCACCCCGCCGAGCGAGCCGATCAGCCCGACGAGCGGGTAGAGGACCAACAGCACCGAGGCGCGCCCATAGGTGAGTGACAGGTCCTCCCGAATGGGCTCGAGGGCCCCGAACGGGAAGAACGCCACCAGCTCGTCGGCCAGCCGGACCATGAGCAGCGAGAGGACCAAGCTGGCCGAGGCCCGTCCCGCCAGGAGGTGGAGGTGTCAACGTCGGCGCATGACCGAAATCTAGCGGCCCTCGCCGCCGCGCTCAACAAGGATCTCCTGCCGTCGGACCCAACCGAAGCGGGCGACGAAGGAGGTGAGGATTGCGGGGGCCTGGTGCGCGAACCTTGGGGCATGTGCGGATCTTCTCGGCGTCAGGTGCTCCTAGCGGGCGCGGCGGTTCCGCTGCTGGCTCGCCTGCCTCGGGCCCTGCCGGCGGTGGCCCTGGCGGGGGTCGCCGTGCAGCCCCGGGCGGCGTGGGGAGCCGACCTCCTGCCCAAGGGGCCGCTGCCGGAGGAGGCGGCCGGCGACGTCCGCTTCCTCCTGGTGCACCACACCGCCTCGGCCAACGGCTACGCCCAGGCTGAGGTGCCCGGGCTCCTGCGGGGCTTCTACGGCTTCCACACCGGTGCCGCCAAGGGGTGGCCGGACATCGCTTACAGCTTCCTGGTCGACCGGTTCGGGCAGGTGTGGGAGGGCCGTACGGGCAGCCTCGACGGCCCGGTGAAGGTCGACGCCACCGGGGGCAGCCAGGGGTTCGCCCAGCTCGGCTGCTTCATCGGTGATCACACCAGCGAGCCGCCGACGCCCGCCGCCCTCGACGCCATGGGCCGGCTCCTCGGCGCACTGGCCCGCCGCTACGGGATCGACGTGCGACCTGGCACCACAGCCACCTTTGTCAGCCGAGGCTCGAACCTGCACCCGGCCGGCACCCAGGTCACCACCCCGACCATCGCCGGGCACCGCGACATGTCGAGGACCTCGTGCCCCGGCGACGCCTGCTTCCCCCTCATCCCGAGCCGGCTGATCCCGGCGGCGGTGACAGCGGCCGGCCTCGCGCCCACGGCGGCCGCGCCGACGACCAAGGCCTCGCCGCCGAGCACGGTGGCGCCACGACCGGAGCGGCCGGCCCCGTCGAGCACCGCCCCGTCGAGCACCGCCCCGTCGAGCACCGCCCCGTCGAGCACCGCTCCGCCGGACACCGTGGCGAACGAGCCGGCGCCGGCGGCCGAGCCGGGCGGGCCGACGCCTGACGCCGCGCCAGCGCCGGCTACCGTCCCGCCGCCGCTCGAGCTGGCCGGCGGCGTCGTGCCGCCGTCGCGAAGGGGGAACCTGGTTGGGGCGGGGGTGGCCGTTGGTGCCGTCACAGCCGCGGGTGCGTTGCTGGCGGTCGTGCTCCGGAGACGGGGCCGCGGCCGGGAGGGCGACCTCGGGGACGGCGCGGCCCGCCTCCAAGTGGTGCAGGCCGGGTCCGAGTCCCAGGATCGACCGGGCCCGGGCTCCGGCTGAGGCTGCCCGACGGAGGCTTCGCCGGCCCAGCCGTGATGCGATCACCGTCCCCGCGGCGGCCGACCCCCTAGGAGGCGAGAGCGGCCAGCACGTCGGCCACCGCCGCCGCCCCCATGACGAGCGATCGGAGCGGCTCGGCGTGGGGGCCGCCCTCGACCGTGGCCCGCCAGCCGCCGGTGCCGTCGGGGACGACCGTGGACAGCGGCCGCCCCTGGCCGTCGGTCACGCCGGCCGCACGGGCCATGCCCCACGGCCGGGCGTCGAACCCGAGGACGGCCCACCCGTCCGGTCCGAGGACCAGGCGGCCTACCTCGCGGCGGTCGGGGAGGGTGGCCACGATGAGCCCGGAGGCGGCGGGCCCCCAGGCCAGCACCAGCTCGGGGTAGCCCCGTGCCCCCCGCAGCTCGCGGGTGATGGCGTGCTGCCACGCCGTCGAGCGGCTCAGGGCGGCGCCGAGGGCGGAGTCGTTCCGCCCCCTGCTGGTCTCCACCAGCCGCCCGAGCCGGCCGCCGTCCCCGTCGGCCACCTCGAAGACCCGCGTGCCGGGCGTGGCCAACCGGGGCGGCCCGACGACCAGGACGGTGGCGTCCAGGGGCGACCCGGCGGCCGGCGGGGCCGGCGCCTGCTCGTGCACGTGCTCGGTCCAGGCCTGCCCGTCCCACCAGCGCAGCCGCCCGGGCGACCCGCCCGGATCGGGGTGCCATCCCGGGGATGTCACCGCCTGACCCTCAGCCGAAGACCCCGCCGCTGTCGTTCTGCTTGAGGGCGGTGTCGACCGACACGGCGGCGGCCACCACCAGGGTGCGGAGCGGCTCCTCGAGCGGGCGGTGGATCTGCACCACGTAGTTGTCGGCCGTGGTGAAGGCCGCCTTGGCGAAGCCCTCCCACGTCTTGGTGATCCGGGCCACCTCGGTCTCGGTGTGGTCGCGGATGGAGAAGTTCCAGGCCCGCCAGTTCTCGGCGTTGATCGAGCCCCACTTCTGGTCGCCGACCACCATGGCGAAGCGGATCTTGCCGATGGCGTTCTCCTGCACCAGCCGCCCGACCTCACCTGCGCCGGGTCGCTCGACGATGACGGTGGACTTCAGCACCTTGCCCGGCCGGGTGAGCCGCAGGACCGGCCGCCCGTGCTGGTCGACCACGTCGAGGTGGACCTTGAGGAACGAGTCGAGGTTCGACACCAGGCGCAGCGCCTTACGGGCGCCGGACTGGCCGACCTGTTTGACCGCGCCGAGGCGGTTCCCCTCCGCATCGGAGATGGCGTACTCGTTGCTCAGCTCGATCAGCTTGGCCTTCTGGTTCACCACCAGGACCGGCTCGGAGAACATGTCGCCCGTCCCGGCCGAGACCGGGGCGGCGCCGGTGTTCTGGGCCACCTGGGCCTGCACCTTGGCCGACGGCACCTCGCCGAACGACAGGCCCTGGTCGAGGCCGTCCATGGCCCGAACGGGCCCGGAGGCAGAGGCGGGCACCGGATCGATGCCAGTGGCGCCTTGGTCGGACACGTGCTCGGTCCACACCGCGCCGTCGTGGTAGCGCAGCTCGTGGCCGCGTGAGGGATCGGGGTACCAGCCGGGATTGCTCATCGGTCCGAAGGCTAGGCGGCTGCCGGTCGCTGGTGGTCGGTATCCTGCGGCCGTGCCCACCACCGTTCCCGCCGGCGCGCAACCGATCGTCGGCATCGTCATGGGGTCCTCGTCGGACCTGCCCACCATGCGCAAGGCGGCCGACGTCCTGGTCGAGCTCGGCGTGCCGTGCGAGCTGGGCGTCCGTTCCGCCCACCGCAACCCCGAGGGGGCGGCCGAGTTCGGGCGCACCGCCGCCGAGCGGGGCCTCAAGGTGATCATCGCCGGGGCCGGCGGCGCCGCTCACCTGCCCGGCGTGCTGGCGGCGGTCACCGAGCTGCCCGTCATCGGCGTGCCGATCGGGCTGGCCAAGCTCGACGGGCTCGACTCGCTCCTGTCGATCGTGCAGATGCCGAGCGGGATCCCGGTGGCCACCGTGGGCGTCGACGCCGGCGCCAACGCCGGCCTCCTGGCCGCCCGCATCCTGGCCCTGGCCGACCCCGAGCTGGCCGGACGCCTGTCCGAGCACCGCGCCGGCCTTCTGGCCGCCAGCCGGGCCCAAGACGACGACGTCGCCGCCGCCCTCTCCTAGGACGAAGGATCTCGCCTACCCTCTTTGCACCGTGCCAGCGACGGTCATGGTGGGAACCCAGTGGGGTGACGAGGGCAAGGGCCGCTTCACCGATCTGCTGGCCAAGGGCTCCAACCTGGTCGTGCGCTACCAGGGCGGTCACAACGCCGGCCACACCATCGTGGTCAAGGGGCAGTCCTACGCCCTCCAGCTGATCCCCTCGGGCGTGGTGTGGGACCATGTCACCTGCGTGATCGGCAACGGCGTGGTGGTCGACCCGCTGGTGCTGCTCGACGAGCTCGACGGGCTGGCCGCCCGGGGCGTCGACGCCTTTGGCCGCCTCGTCGTCTCCGGCAACGCCCACCTGATCCTGCCCTACCACCAGCAGCTCGACGCCCTCACCGAGCGCCACCTGGGCAAGAACAAGCTGGGCACCACCAAGCGGGGCATCGGCCCGGCCTATGCCGACAAGGCCCTGCGGGTCGGCCTGCGGGTGCAGGACCTGCTCGATCCCGCCATCTTCAAGGAGAAGCTGGAGGTGGTCCTGAAGGAGCGCAACGCCGTGCTGACGCGGGTCTACAACCGGCTTCCGATCGAGCTCGACGAGCTGCTCGAGCGCTACCTCGGCGAGGTCGCCCCCCGCATGGCCCCGCTGGTGGGCGACTCGGTCAACGTGGTGCACGACGCCCTGGACGCCGGCCAGCAGGTGCTGCTCGAGGGCGCCCAGGCCACCTTCCTCGACCTCGACCACGGCACCTATCCCTTCGTGACCTCCTCGAACCCGATCGCCGGCGGGGCGTGCGCCGGCGCCGGGGTCGGGCCTCGCCACCTCGACCGCATCATCGGCATCACCAAGGCCTACGTCACCCGGGTGGGCGCCGGCCCGTTCCCCACCGAGCTGACCGGCACCGGCGACGGCGAGATGATGGTGGACCGGGGCCACGAGTTCGGCACCAACACCGGCCGCCGCCGCCGCCCCGGGTGGTTCGACGCGGTGATGCTGCGCCACGCCGTGCGCCTCAACTCCCTCAGCGAGGTGGCGCTCACCAAGCTCGACGTGCTCGACGGCTTCGCCTCGGTGAAGGTGTGCGTGGCCTACGACGTGCGGGGCAGCCGGGTCACCCAGCTGCCCTACCACCAGACCGATCTCCACGACGCCGTCCCCCTCTACGAGGAGCTGCCGGGCTGGCAGACCGACCACACCGAGGTCACCGACGTCGACCAGCTCGACCCCCGGGCCCGGGCCTACGTCGACTTCCTGGCCGCCCAGGTCGGCGTCCCCATCCACCTGGTGGGCGTTGGCCCCGGTCGTGACCAGTACGTCGACCTGGACGCCGGTGCGGCCGCCTAGCCAACCCTGGCTAACCTGGCGGCCGTGACCGTGGTCAACATGCACGAGGCCAAGACGAGGCTCTCGGAGCTGGTGGCCCGGGCCGAGGCCGGCGAGGAGATCGTCATCGCCCGAAGCGGCACCGAGGCCGTGCGCCTGGTGCCGGTGAGGGGTCGACCTGGCCCGAAGCGCGTCGGGGGTGATCTCGCGGGCCGGGTGGCTCTGCCGACCGAGAACGAGTGGGCCGAATCCGACCGTGCCGTGCTCGGGCTCTTC
>JBBPYZ010000231.1:0-11780 GCA_038199465.1 Acidimicrobiales bacterium
CCCCTTGCCATGATCAGACTCGAGAACGTCACCAAGACCTACAAGAACGGCACCGTTGCGCTCCGGGGCATGTCGGTCGACATCGCCAAGGGCGAGTTCGTCTTCCTGGTCGGGTCCTCCGGCTCCGGCAAGTCCACCTTCCTGCGGCTGGTCACCATGGAGGAAGGCCCGGAGGTGGGCCAGATCTGGGTGGCCGGCAAGGACCTCTCCACGCTCACGCCGTGGAAGGTGCCGTTCCTGCGCCGCAACGTCGGCTGCATCTACCAGGACTTCAAGCTGCTCCCGAACAAGACGGTGGCCGAGAACGTGGCCTTCGCCCTCGAGGTCATCGGGCGGCCCAAGTCCATCGTACGCACCCAGGTGCCCCAGATCCTCGACCTGGTCGGCCTGGGCAAGAAGTCCGAGAACCTGCCCACCGAGCTGTCGGGCGGTGAGCAGCAGCGGGTCTCGATCGCTCGGGCCTTTGTGAACCGGCCCCTGATCCTGCTGGCCGACGAGCCCACCGGCAACCTCGACCCCACCACCACCATCGGCATCATGCGCCTCCTCGACCGCATCAACCGCACCGGCACCACCGTGGTCATGGCCACCCACGACCAGGGCATCGTCGACCAGATGCGCCGCCGGGTCATCGAGCTCGACCGGGGCACCGTCATCCGCGACCAGGCCCGCGGCGTGTACGGCTACGACGCCAGCGTCGGGAACTAGGAGAACCGCTTCCATGGCCCTTTCCTCCAGCTACGTCGCCCGGGAGACCGCGACAAACCTCAGCCGCAACGGCCTGATGAGCGTGGCCGCCATCGTCACCATCGCCGTCGGGCTCCTCTTCTTCGGCTCGGCCATCATGTGGCAGCAGGGGGTCGACCGCCAGACCGCCCGGTGGCGGGGCGGGATCGAGCTCAGCGTCTTCATGCAGCCCTCGGCGGCCGACCAGCAGGTCGACGCCGTGCGCCAGGAGCTGGAGAGCGCGCCGGAGGTGAAGCGGGCCTCCTTCGTCGACAAGGAGGCGGCCTACGGCGAGATGAAGCAGCTGTTCGCCAGCCAGCCCGAGGTGGTGGAGGCCGTCGGGCCCCAGGACGCCCCCCCCTCGTTCCGGGTCGTGCCCAACAAGGCCGAGCAGGTCGAGGACGTGGGCGCCCGCTTCAAGGACAAGCCGGGTGTCCTCAGCGTCGTCTACGCCAAGGAGACGGTCGACGTGCTCATCAAGAGCACGGCCAAAAAGCGCAACCTCTCCCTCGGGGTGGCCTTCCTGGCCGGCGCCTCGGCCCTCCTGGTCATCCTGAACACGGTGCGCATGGCCATCTTCAGCCGTCGGCGCGAGGTGGCCATCATGAAGCTGGTGGGTGCCACCAACTGGTTCATCCGGGTCCCGTTCATGCTGGAGGGCATGGTGCAGGGCGTCCTCGGGGCCGCCGCCGCCTTCGTGCTCATCTTCGTCGCCCGCGACCAGATCATGAGCTTCGTGAACGACGCCGCCATCAACCAGTTCACCAACCTCTACGCCACCACCGGCGAGGTGGTGAAGACCGGCATCCTGCTGCTCCTGGTCGGCGCAGGTATGGGAGCGGTCAGCTCGGCCATCGCTGTGAGGCGGTTCCTCGACGTATAGCCGCCGCTCACTCGGTCGCTGCGCTCCCTCCGTTCGGGCGGGTTTCGTGGTCGGCCTTCGGCCGGCTGACTGCTTTGTCACGGCGGGCGAGCAAGCTCGCCTTTTCGCCGCCTGACGAGGGGGCTCCGCAAGCTCCGCCCCCCCGAGCCCCCCCCCGAAAAGCGGGACCTCTGCGTCCTCTGGCCCTGTGGTTGAGGGTGAGGTTTGGCTACTTGGTGAGGCGGGTGCAGGGGCGGAGGGCTTCCCAGGATCTTGAGGCGGCTTCGGCTTGGGGGCCGGTGAGGGGGCGGGGGAGCTGGTTGACCAGGCGGGCGGGGGACCAGCGGTAGCTGTCGACGTCGCGGCCGGTGACGGTGACGGTGAGGACGCCGGTCTCGGTGCCGGGGCCGCTGTCGCTGTAGAAGACGAAGTTTCCCAGGCCGTAGGCCACAAAGGCGCCCCCCAGGCGTCCGGCTCCCTGGAGTCGGTGGGCGTGACCGCCCACGATCACGTCGGCTCCGGCCTCGGCCAGGGTGCGGGCCAGCACCGGCTGGGCCTCGTTGGGGCAGGTCCGGCCCTCGGTGCCCCAGTGCAGGAACACCACCACGGTGTCGGCCTGGGCCCGGGCCGCCCGCACCGCGGCGGTGAGCCGTTCGACCTCCTTGGCCGAGGCCAGGCCCGGCTGGTTGTCGGTGGCCGTCCAGGCGGCCCGCAACTCGTCGTCCAGCACCTGGGTGGCACCGATGACCGCCACGCGCTGGCCCTTGACCTCGCGGATGAGCGGCCGGTAGGCCTCGGCGGCGTCCCGGCCGATGCCCACGACCGGGAAGTCGGCGGCGGCGGCGGCGGCCAGGCTGTCCTCCAGGCCCAGGCGGCCGAAGTCCATCCCGTGGTTGTTGGCCATGCTCACAACGTCGACCCCCCCGGCTCGGAGGGCGGCGAAGGCCGATGGCGTGGCCCGGAAGGCGTACTGCTTGCCGGGCGGGGCATCGCCACGAGTGGTGATCGCCGTCTCGAGGTTGACCATGGCGATGTCTGCGCGCGACAGCAGGGGGGCGACCCCGACGAGCACCGAGCTCGGATCGACCTGGAGCCGGGAGCGGATCTTGCCCTCGAAGTGCACGTCACCGCCGAAGGCCAGCGTGACCGGCTGGCCGCTGCCCCGCCGGCCCCGGGGATCACCGGATGATGGGGCCGGGTCGGCTCCCGACGACCCCTTCGGACCACCACTGGTCGGGGGAGCACCTACCCCACCAGCCGGAGCGGGCGGATCGGTGCCACCGGCCACGGTGAGATCCCCGTCGCCTCCCCGGTCTCCTGCGGTCAGCCCGAACGCCAGCAGAGCCACGACCATCAGCGCCGCGCTGGCCACGACGGCCCGGGCACGCCGTCGCCCGCTCGGGGACCGGGGCCTGAGGTGGGCGGGACGACGGCGGGTCGGGGCCGCCAGCCTTCGCCCTGGCCCGCCCGCACTCCGGGGCCTGAGATGGGCGGGGCGACGGCGGGCCATGGCGATGGCATCGTCGCACGAAGATCCTTATCGTCGAAGGATGCCCCGCATCCAGAGCGATTTGGCGGCACAGGCCTGCTCAAAGGAGTTTGTCCCAAGACGTGGCCTCGCTCGTCGCTGATGTCTGCGAGCGTCCGGGGCGGGCTGGCCGAGGCCGCCCGCCGCACCTTTGCCACCCGATGGTGCGTGCCTCCAGAGCTCCTCGTACCCCGGTTGCAGGGGGCTCGATGGCGGAGGGTGAGGTTTAGGACGAGACTTGGCGGGTCCTGGCCGGGCTTCTGTGGGCCGAGGGTCAGGACGTGCCCCCGATCAGCACGATCATCGGTGAGCCAGACTTGCTACCCGCGCTGGATGTCATCGCCAAGGCTCGTCACGTGGCGGCTCGTCGGCTCGCAGACGGAGCGGTCTTGGAGGCTCGCAGGCGGCTCGGTCACCTTGTGGTGGCTGGGCCCATCGCCGGCAGCCGGAGGATGGAGATGCCTCTGTTGGCTCCGGCGGTCGATCCTGCCCTGTCTGTGGAGCCGGCATCTGGGCAGGGCCTGGCCCCGGTGGGCGCGGCGCGTGCGCAAGTGGAAGGCGCCTTGCCACAGCCTGTCGGCTCCAGCAACGATCTGGTTGCGATCGACCGTGCAGCGGGCGCGCGTCTCATGCCAGAGGTTGAGCCGCTCCGGCTGTTCGCTACCGGCCGAAGGAGAAACCGGTCAAGGTTCGACACCGAGATCGTCCCAAAGGGCGGCGAGGTTGCTGCGGGCGGTGAGGGTGCCGGGGGCGTCCGGGCCGAGGACCCGGGCGAGGTCGGTGAGCAGCGCCTTGAAGGCGGTGATGGCCTCCTCGACCCGGCCTACTGCTCCGAGGTGTTACCGTGCCTGCAGCTGCGCCACCTGTTGGCGCTCCCACCCGGCGTCGCCCCGGGCCAGGGCCAAAGGGGCGCAGAGCCGGTAGGCGAGGACGTCGAGGAAGCGCCACCGGGAGCGGCGCCACTCGAAGCACACCGCGTCCGCTCGGGCTCGGAGGTCTCGGTGATGACGACGATGGCGGCAAGGTCGGACAACGAGCCGAACCAGAGCGGGAGGCCATCACGATTGATCGGGTTGCCGTGGTGGCAGATGAGTGCTGTGCGCACGGCTTGCTAGGCCTGAGCCTGTCCCGACAGTCTGTCGGTATCGTGGGCCGCCACGACCAAGGGACCGCGTGGAGCAGTCCCTGCCCGACCTGTCGCTGATCGCCGACCTCGGTCGTGAGGTGGAGTCGGTTCTCCGGGCCGCGGTGGCGAGCGCCGCCACCATCAGGGCCGAGGCCGAACGCCACGCCGCCGAGGTGCGTGCCGAGACCGAGGCCCGGGTCGGCGAGGACGTCGCCGCGGCCCAGGCCGAGCTGACCACGAGCACGGCGGCGGCTGAGGAGGAGCTGGCGCGTGCCGGCCAGGCGCGGGCTGCCGCCATCCAGGAGGGCGAGCGCATCCGAGCCGACGCGCTGGAGGAGGCCGCCCAGGTTCGCGAGGAGGCGACCACCCAGATCGCCCAGCTGCGCAGCCGCGCCGACGCCGCGGTGGCGCAGCTGCGGGCGTCCGCCGCCCAGAAGGTGGACGAGCTGCGGGCCGAGGCCGCCCGGCTGGCCGAGCAGACCCAGGAGGAGTTGGCCCGAGCCGAGACCGTCCGGGTGTCGGCCGAAGACCAGGCCGCCGAGGCGGCCCGGAGGCACGAGGCCATCAGCAAGCAGCTGGCGCAGGCCGAGGCGTATCGGACGGTCGCCGTGAAGGAAGCGATCGAGATGCAGGTTCGGGCGTCCAAGGATGCCGACGGGCTGCGGGCCGAGGCCGAGGCCGCTCGCATGCGGGCCGAGGCTGAGGAGGAGCTGGCGCGAGCCAAGGCCGCCCGGGCTGAGGCCGAGGGCCGAGCCGCCACCGTCGCTGAGGGGGCGGAGCGGCTGCTGGCCGATGCCAGGCGGGGGGCCGCCGAGCTTGTGGCCGCCGCCGGAGGCGGCTGGGCGGAAGCTTACCCGGGAGGCGTCCGAGCGGCGGGACCTGGCCGAGCAGGCGGTGGCGACGCTGCGGGCGGAGGCCGAGCGGGAGGCGGCCGAGCTGCGCCAGGAGGCCGAGGCCGAGGCGGCCCGGCTTACCGTCGCGGCCCAGGAGGAGCTGGCGGGAGCCAAGGCCACGCGGGCTGATGCCGAGCGACGAACCGCCGAGGTGGCCGAGCTGGCCGAGGCCGCCGAAGCCGAGCTTGAGAAGGCGGACGCCTCCCGAGCCGCGGCGGCCTTGGAGGCGGCCGAGGTGCGCTTGGCGGCAACCAGGGAGGCGCAGCAGCTGCGGGCCGAGGCGGCCAGGCTGGCGGTCACGGCCTTCGAGGACCTGGAGCGGGCCGAGGCGGTGCGGGCCGACGCCGACCGGCGCCGACGCACGGCGGCGGCATGGGTGGCCACCGCCGAGGCCAAGCTGGCCCAGGCCGAGGCGGCGCAGGCTGAGGCGGCGCAGGCGTCGGCCGCCGAGGTGCGGACGACTGCCGGGCTGGCCACCGGCGGAGCCTGAGCGTCGGCGGCTGCAGCCGCCGGGAACCGGCTGGATCAGCCCAGGGCGTCCGCCGGGCCGCCTAGCCCAGTGCGTGCTGGTGCGCCGGTCGCACCGCCACGTCCTCCACGGGCTCCACGTCGCGGCGGCGGCCGACGAGGAACCCGACCGCCCGACCCACCACACGCTGGGCGGTGACGAGCAGGATGGCGTCGTTGGGCAGAGGGGCCGCCCCACCGGGCTGGTCGACCCGGCGGTGCTGATAGCGCCCATCGACGGTGTCGCGGTTGACCCGGAAGCGGCGCTCGACCCACTCGAGGAAGAACAGGCGGCGGCAGTAGGCGAACCCGTTGACCATGCGGGCCGGAACGAGGTCGGGGACATCGAGACCGGCGGCGCCGTCGGGACCGAAGTCCGCCTCGACGAGCAGGGACTCCGGCCCGTTGCCCCCGTCGCTCACGTCCGGCTCGGTCACTCCGGCCTCACGACCGACGCCCCGACATGGAAAGAGCCCAAGACCGAGGTGGCTCATTACGCCGAGCGCCACGGGGCCGGTGACTTGGTCCCGGAAGTTGATCTCGATCCCGAATCCTCGGGGCGTCGTGGCCCGCCGCTCGGCCTTGAACGCTCGGTGGCGGCGGTGGTCGATCCATCGACCCCGGTTTGGAGCGACGAGGGCGACAGTGTCGACCTCCCATGCCCTAAGGGCGGCCTCGCGGCGAATCTCACCCTCGATGAAGGCGGCGAGCGGGTGGATGCCCTCACGGAGGGCTCGTCGGCGCGCCGAGTCGCTGATGTGGAGGTTGTGATGAACGGAGTGAACGACCGCCACGTCCGGGCCGGGCCGATCCAACGAGGGTCGAACAGGAGTCGTCGTGCGCAGCCGCTTGCGGTGCCACAGCCAGGCGGTCGGGCTGGTTGGTGTGCCACGCCGCGGTCTTGGTCGCGTCCACCCGGGCGATCTTCAGAGGCACCGGCCGAGCAACCCACCGAACCGCCCGCCGGCCCGCCGGCAGGCTCTGGCTGGTCATCGGGACCGTTACCGCGCCGGCCTGCGGGGATACGGGTTCGTGGCGGTCGCCGCGCGTGTCCCAAGGCGATTAGTCTTCTCGTCGGAAACGGATGGTCGGCCCCCGGAGAGTCCGGGTTGCAAACGGGTTGCAAGAACGTTTCTGTAACCGGCGTCCTGACGAGGGTCCATCGACCTGGAGGTCGAACGCTCACAGTGATGGTCGACGTCCGCCGCGGCCAGGTCTTGGCCGGTGTCGGATTTCGTGGCGTTCTCGCGTGCGGGCACGCACTTGGGGCCGTCGGAAGAACTGTCGGCGTGATGGGGGGAGTTGGGTAGCCTCCGGACACAACAGGTAAGTTGTGTGTTGATGGTGCCGCCGTTCGATTCTGAGTCAGGGGCGCTGCCTCCGGGCGAGCACCTGGCGGACTGGGACCAGGTCAGCGAGCGGTTCGGCTGGAACCTCCGGCGGAGGCGGCTGCTGGACGGCCTTGCCGAAGGCCTCGCCGTCCTCGCCAGCGCCAGCTGCGACCGGGTGTGGCTCAACGGCAGCTTCGTCACGACGAAGGCGGAACCTGCGGACTTCGACTGCGTGTGGGACCCGACCGGCGTAGATCTCGACGTCATCCGCGAAGCCGCACCCGAGCTGCTTGACCTCGGCGTCGGGCGGAGCGCCCAGAAGCAGCGGTTCGGCGGCGAGTTCCTCCCCAACGTCACCGAGGCCGCCACCGGCAAGCAGTTCGCAAGCTTCTTCCAGACCGACCGGGACGGCTCCCCCAAGGGCATCGTCGTGCTCGACCCCACCAAGGAGAGATGGACATGATCGCCAACGAGCGCCAGTACCAGCAGACCCGCAAGATGCTCGGCGAGCTCGAGCACCTCCTGGCCAGCACCAGTGCCGGGACCGCCGGCGATGACGGCTTTCGTGACCTGCAGGCGGCCGGCCTTCGAAGCCAGGTCGAGGATCTGCGGGACGAGCTCGAGGAGTACGAGCAGCTACGGGACGGCACGACCCGCACGATCAGGGCTGGATCCCTCGCCGAGCTGGCCGACGCGCTGATCAAGACCCGGGTCGCTCGAGGCTGGACCCAAGCCGATCTTGGTGCCGCTCTCGGCGTCGCCGAACAGCAGATCCAGCGGTACGAAGCCAGCCGCTACGCGGCCGCCAGCCTCGCCCGCTTGTGCGACATCGCCGACGCCCTTCACGTCACCGTCGAAGAGACGCTCACTCTCCAAGCCAGCTGACCGGCTGCCTGACAGCGCGGCCAGGAGCAGGTGGTCGTCGACGACGACGGACAACGGGTTGGTCGGCTATTGGTCGGCGAGGTCGGGGTCGTCGGCGACGATCTCCGCCAGGGTCCGTTCGCAGCCGCCGCTGGCGACCCAACGCGCGAGTGCGGCGGGCACGCGCCGATGTTTGTGGTGGAGGTGCCGGGATTCGAACCCGGGTCCTTCAGCGTGTTGACGGGTCTTCTCCGGGCGCAGCCGGTGGATGGTCTCGGACCCGCCTTCGCCACCGGCGCCGGTGGCGGGTCCCAGCCCCCTGTTGGTGTTCCCGGCTAGCCCGTGGGCACGGCTGGCAGGGTGAGCCCCTCTTGATGACGCCCCGATCCGGCCCGAGGGGCAGAGGCCGGGGGAGCGTGGCTATGCAGCCAGTGTGAGCTGAGGCTCAGCAGGTATTTTTGGTTCCGGCTCTTTAACGTGGCTCCGGAGACCACGACCCGCTTCATCCGTCTCGACGTCCAAAGTCGAAACCAGATCACCCCCGTGGAGTACGTGGGGCAGTGCGTTCATGTCAGATGTCAAGGAGCTGGGGTTCTCACTCTACCCCCCGGCCCCGCTGTTCCCGGGCCGCGTCGCGCTCGACGTCGCGCTTGGCGATGGCGTGGCGCTTGTCGTAGGTCTTGCGACCCCGGCACAGCGCCAGCTCGACCTTGGCCCTGCCGTCGGCGTTGAAGTAGATGCTGAGCGGCACCAGGGTCAGCCCGTCCTGGGCCACCCGGGCCCCCAGCCGGCGGGTCTCCTTCTCGTGGAGGAGGAGCTTGCGGGGCCGGTCGGGGTCGGGCCGGTCGAAGCTGTTGGCGTGCTCGTAGGGGTTGAGGTGGACGCCGTGGAGCCAGCACTCGGTGCCTTGGACCCGGGCGTGGGCGTCGCGCAGCTGCACCTCGCCGGCCCGCAGTGACTTCACCTCGGCCCCGCCCAGCACGATGCCGGCCTCGACCGACTCGAGCACCTCGAAGTCGTGCCGGGCCCGCCGGTTCGACGCCACCACCTTGCCGCCCGCCGCCGGCGACCTCTTCTTGGGCGCCATGGGCCGACGACGCTACCCGGGCTCAGGTGGCCCAGCGCAGGAGGCCGTCGCCGGTGTCGTAGGTGGTGGACTCGACGTGGCCCTCGCCACCGATGAGGAAGGCGATCGACCCTTCGATGCAGGTGCCGGCGGCGACGGCGGTGCCGGGGGCCAGGGGCGAGGGGGCCAGGGCGGGGGCGCCGGGTGCGGGGCCCACCAGGCCCTGGCCCGGGACCTCGATGCGGAAGCGGACGGGGTCGACCAGGCCGCCTTCGATCGGTTCCTGGGCCCCGGCGCAGAACCGGACGTTCATCACGGTCCACGACTGGCCCGCCGGGGCCGGCGCCACCCCCCGCGGCGGCCGCACCCCCACCCTGGGGTAGGACGCGGTCAGGGTGCCTCCGGCCAGCGGGTGCTTCTCCCCGGGGGACTTGAAGCTGGACACCGTGGTCTCAGTGCCGGGGTCCGGCCCGGTGTCGGACGCCGGCTCGGGGGTGGTGGCGAGCGTCGCCAGCGTGGTGGAATCAGCCGAAGCGGCCTGCAGGGGCGGGGCGGGGGGCACGCTCTCGGGCAGCTCGGTGCGGGCCGAGCCGCAGGCGGCGAGACCGAGGGTGAGCCCGAGGGCACCGGCCACGGGTCCGGTCCTGAGCACCTGTCTGAGTGTGCCACGGCCGCCGGCGCCGCCCCCGGCAGGCCCGGTCGAACCGGCGGCGAGAGTCCACGCCTCCGCTAGCGTGCCGGCGTGCCGGAGCCGCTGGTCGTGCAGCGCGCCGCCTACCTTCAGCTGGTGGCCCACTGCTACGACGGCCTGCCCCTGGAGGCCTGTGGCCTGCTCGCCGCCGAGCCGGCCACCGGCCGGGTGACCCGCTGCTACCCGACTGAGAACGAGGCGGCGTCGGCCCGGGTCTACACCGTCCCCTCCAAGGCGCTCCTGCTGGCTGACCGCGACGCCGAGGGCCGGGGCCTGGCCCTGGCCGGGGTCTTCCACTCCCACACCCACACCGCCGCCTACCCGTCGCCGACCGACGTGGCC
Source organism: Acidimicrobiales bacterium (assembly GCA_038199465.1). Lineage (GTDB taxonomy): Bacteria > Actinomycetota > Acidimicrobiia > Acidimicrobiales > JAUJNH01 > JAUJNH01. The sequence goes on from JBBPYZ010000231.1 coordinate 9,937, forward strand.
CAGGCCCCCGACCCGGCCTGGCACTACGTGATCGTCGGCCTGGGCGAGGGCGCGCCGGTGGTGCGGTCGTACCGCATCGTGGCCGGCACGGTCGAGGAGGAGCCGATCACCCTGGGCTGAGGGGGAATCGGCCGGGCTGAGGCGGCGTTATCATTCCTGACGAGTCAAGTCATCTTTCGAGGAGTCCCGCCGTGCCCGCTGTCCGCCTGCCCACCGTCTTGCGCACCCATGCGGGCGGCGCCGCCGTCGTTGACGCCGGTGGGGAGACGATCGCCGAGGTCCTGGCCTGGCTCGAGGCCGCCTACCCCGGCCTGGTCGGTCAGCTGCGCACCCCGGAGGGCACGGCCCACCGGTTCGTGAACGTCTACCTCGACGACGACGACGTCCGCTACCTCGACGGCCTGGACACCAAGGTGGGCGAAGGCTCCGAGGTCTCGATCCTCCCCGCCGTCGCCGGGGGCTGACGTGGCCGTCTTCGAGTCGGCGCTCGACCTGATCGGCAACACCCCGATGGTCGAGGTGTCGGCGCTGTCGCCCAACCCGAGGGTGCGGATCCTGGCCAAGCTCGAAGGCCAGAACCCGGGCGGCAGCGTGAAGGACAGAGCCGCCAAGTACATGATCGAGGAGGCTGAGAAGGACGGGCGCCTCCACCCGGGATCGGTGCTGATCGAGTCGTCCTCCGGCAACACCGGCATCGCCCTGGCCATGATCTGCAAGGTCCGGGGCTACCACCTGAAGGTGGTGCTGCCCGAGAACGTCTCGATCGAGCGGCGCCAGCTGCTCGAGGTGTGGGGGGCCGAGATCATCGGCTCGCCCGGGGGCGAGGGCTCGAACGGGGCCATGCACCGGGCCGTCGCCCTGGCCGCCGAGCACCCCGACTGGGTGTTCCTGCACCAGTACTCCAACCAGGCCAACGCCAAGGCCCACTACGAGGGCACGGGCCCCGAGATCTGGCGCGACTGCCCCGAGATCACCCACTTCATCGCCGGCCTCGGCACCAGCGGCACCCTGATGGGAGCCGGCCGCTTCCTGAAGGAGCAGAGCCCGACGGTGCAGGTGTGGGCAGTCGAGCCCCCGGTGGGTGAGATGGTCGACGGCCTGAAGAACCTCGACGAGGGCTACATCCCCGAGCTGTTCACGAACAACCACGGCTTCGAGCTGCTCGACCGCAAGATGATCGTGCGCCCGCGGGAGTCGATCGAGTGGACCCGGCGCCTCATCGAGGTGGGCGTGTTCGCCGGCATCTCGTCGGGGGCGATCATGGCGGCAGCGGTGAAGGCGGCCAGGCTGCTGGAGGAGGGCACCCTGGTCACCATCGTGTGCGACGGCGGTTGGAAGTACCTGTCCACCGGGGCTTGGACCGACGACATCGACGCCGTCGAGGCCCGGGCCAAGGAGATCATCTACTTCTGATCGTGGGGCACGCGCCTAGGTTGCCAGCGTGGGCTTGTCGGTCACCGTCCTGGGCTGCGACGGCAGCTACCCCGGGCCCGGCGGCGCGGCCAGCGGGTACCTCCTGCGGGGTGGGGGCGCCACGGTGTGGCTCGACTGCGGCCCGGGCACCCTCGCCTCCCTCCAGACCCTCGTCGGTCTCCACGAGGTCGACGCCGTCGTCGTCAGCCACGAACACCCCGACCACCGCAACGACCTCGAGGGGTTCCACGTGGCCTGCGCCTACGTCGCCCCCCGCCAGGGCATCCCGGTGTTCGCCCCGGCCGGCGTGCGCCAACACGGCTACCACACCGGTCCGCCGACCCTCGCCTTCTCCGACATCGCCGACGGGTCCCGCTTCGAGGTGGCCGGGATGGCCTTTGCCGCCAGCCGCACCGACCACGGGCCCGAGA
>JBBPYZ010000232.1:0-6297 GCA_038199465.1 Acidimicrobiales bacterium
AGGGTGCCGACGGCCATGAGGCCGGCGCCGATCCACAGCCAGATGGTGAGCGGGTGGACCAGGACACCCAGCGTGGCCTTGCCGCCGGGCTCGGAGGGGGCCTCGACCAGGGTGGTGTACACGTCCTCGTACAGCCCGGTGCGCACCGACGGGGTGCCGATGCCCTGGGTCTGGTTGCGGTACTGGGTGATGGCCGGCTCGTAGACCCGGCCGCCGTCGACCCGCAGGCGGGCGGTGACCACCGCCGCCTTGGGGTGGCCCTCGGGGAAGCCGCGGCGCTCGGTGCCGAGGTAGGTGACCCGGTGGCCGCCGACGGTGGCGCTCTCGCCCTCGGCCAGGGTGACGTCGGCCCGGGTGGCATAGGCGGCGCTGGCGGCGAAGGCCACGGCGATGAGGATGACCCCGAGGTGGACGATCATCCCGCCGTTGGTGCGCCCCACCAGGCCCCGCCAACCGGTGCGGCGGGTGGCTAGGAGCAGCTGGCGCACGGCCGAGCCGCCGCCCAGGCCGCCGAGGAAGAAGGCCAGGAGGGCCAGCCAGCCCCGCAGGCCAGAGACCACCAGGACCAAGGTGACGGCCACGGCGAAGGTGGCCGGCCACTGCATCCGGTCGCGGATGGTCTCGGCCGACGCCTTGCGCCAGGGCAGCACCGGCGCCACCGCCATCAGGAACAGCAGCGACACCGCGATGGGCGCCGACATGCGGTCGAAGTAGGGGCGGCCCACGGTGATGCGATCGCCGTTCAGGGCCTCGGTGACCAGGGGGAACACCGTGCCCAGCAGCACGACAAAGGCGAAGGCGGCGAACAGCAGGTTGTTGACCAAAAAGGCGCCCTCCCGGCTGACCGGGCTGTCGATCGAGCCGGGCGAGCGCAGCTTGTCGCCCCGCCAGCCGATCAGGCCGATCACCACCACCACGATCAGGGCGAAGAAGCCCAGGATCCAGGCGCCGATGCTGCTGTTGGAAAAGGCGTGAACGCTCTCCAGCACCCCGGAGCGGGTGAGGAACGTGCCCAGGATGGTGAGGCAGAACGTGGCGCACAGCAGCGACAGGTTCCAGACCCGCAGCATGCCCCGGCGCTCCTGCACCATCACCGAGTGGAGGTAGGCGGTGGCGGTGAGCCAGGGCAGGAACGAGGCGTTCTCCACCGGGTCCCACGCCCAGAAGCCGCCCCAGCCCAGCACCTCGTAGCTCCACCAGGCGCCCATGGCGATGCCCACGGTGAGACAGCCCCAGGCCAGCAGGGTCCAGCGCCGGGTCTCGACCAGCCACCCCTCGCCCAGCCGGCCGGTGGCCAGGGCGGCGATGGCAAAGGCGAAGGGCACGGTGAACCCGACGTAGCCGAGGTACAGGATCGGCGGGTGGATGAGCATCAGCGGGTGGTTCTGAAGCAGCGGGTTGGGGCCGGGCCCGTCCAGCGGCACCGGGCTCACGGTGCCGAAGGGATCGGCCGGGCCGGCCAACAGGGCGAAGAAGAACACCGACACCACCAGCACCACCAGGGTGGCCCAGGCCACCACCGGGTCGTGGCGGCGGGCCCGGAAGCGCCAGGCCATGGCCGCCCCGAACCCGGCCAGGATCAGGGCCCACAGCAGGATCGACCCCTCCAGACGGCTCCACAGCGAGGCGAAGGTGTACATCGCCGGGGTCGATCGGCTGTGGTTCTCGGCCACGTACTTCAGCGAGAAGTCGTGGGTCAGCAGGGCCCGCTCCATGGAGGCAAAGGCGACGACGGCGCCGCCCAGCACCATCCAGGCGTACACGGTGCCGCTGCGCAGCAGCGCCTCCCGCCTGGTGATCAGCCCGCCGGCCACCGCGGCGATGCCGGCGACGCCGGCGGCCAGGCCGAGGAGCACCCCCATCGAGCCGAGGGTGGCGTTCACGACGGGGCCGGCTTGTCGGCGGGCCGGTAGTCCTCGACCCGGCCGGGGTTGTCGGCCCGGTAGGTCTCGGAGTGCTTCACGATGATCTTGTCCGAGGCGTAGGTCGGGCCGGCGCCGGCCCAATGCCCCTCCAGGACCACCGGGATCGAGTCCTTGAACAGGCCGGTGGGCTGGCCCCCGACGTGGACCACCGGCACCAGGGCCCCCTGCTCACCCAGGATGCTGAACAGCAGCCGGCCCTCGTCCTGGCGGATGGTGCCGGGCTGCACGGTCCCCTCGATGCGGAAGCGGCGGGTGCCCAGGTCCTGGCGGTCGGCCACGGCCTCATCCGCGGTCTTGAAGTAGACCGTGGCGCTGCCCAGGCCCTTGGTGACCAGGAAACCGAGGGCGGCCAGGGCCACCACCGACGAGACGACGATCCGCCCCCTCTTGGTCTGCCGGGGCCGGCGGGTGGTGACGATCGGGGGCAGGTCCTCGTCGTCGAGGGTGGGCGCATTGCTCACCGGGCCCGCTCGCGGGTGAGCTGTCGGGCCCTGCGGGTGAGCCAGGCCGCGTAGGCGCCCAGGCCTCCGAGGGTGACGAGGTAGCCGGCGGCGACGTAGGCCATCAGACGGGCACCTCCGAGGCGGGACGGGCCTCGGCCCGACGGTCGGTGATGGCCCGGTCGAGGAGCACCTCGTCGTAGGCCTCCTCCAGCGCCTCGATGCGGACCCGCTGCACCACCAGCCAGGCGAAGAGCACGGAAAAGGCGACGAAGCCGAGGAGCATGGCCACGATGTAGGGGTTGTCGGCGTTGCTGGCCGGGTCGGGGGACAAGAGCGTGCCCACCTGGTGCTGGGAGCGCCACCACAGCACCGAGAAGTGGATGACCGGCAGCAGGCCTACGGTGGCCAAGGCGGCCACCGAGGTGATGACGGCCCGGCCCCGCCCGGGGGCCAGCGACCGGCGCAGGGCGACGGCCCCGAGCAGCACGGCCAGCAGCAGGGCCTCGGTGGTGAGTCGGGCGTCCCACTCCCACCACACGCCCCAGGTGGGCCGCCCCCAGATGGAGCCGGTGGCCAGGGTGATGGCCGTGAACACTGCTCCCACCTCAAGGCTGGCGATGGTGACCCGGTCCCACGAGGCCCGGCGGGTGACCAGGTGGCCGATGGCGGCGACCGCGGCCACCCCGACGGCCACGTAGGAGGCCCAGGCTGCCGGCGGGTGCACGGCGATGAGCCGGCTGTACTCGGCCTGCTCCTGGGTCTTGGGCAGCACCAGCCCCAGACCGACGGTGGCGCCGACCAGGATCAGTGACGCCCAGCCGAGAAGGCTCGACACTCGGCGGGCCGGCGAGGTGGACGTAGCGGTGGTGGTCACGACTCCTCCAGGAGGGGACCGAAGCCGAAGAGGCCGACGACGGCGTAGAGGGCGGCGAAGGCGGCCAGCAGGCCCAGCCAGCCGAAGGTCTCACGGGGGGCGCCCCCGAGGGCGGCTTCGAAGCTGCGGGTGGCGGCCAGGAGGACCGGCGCCAGCACGGGCAGCACGAGCAGGGGCAGCAGCGTCTCACGCACCCGCAGCCCGAAGGACATGGCCCCGTAGACGGTGCCGGCGGCGGCCAGGCCGAGCGTGGCGAGCAGGCAGGTGAGGGCCAGGAGCCCGAAGGAGCGCAGGGCGATGCCGTAGAGGACCGAGACGCCGAAGAGCAGCAGGGCTTCGAGGAGCAGGAGCTGGGCCGCCACCGCGCCGGCCTTGCCGAGGAACAGCCCGGCCGGGTCGAGCCCGGACATGCGCAGGCCGTCACGGTTGCCGTCGGCCGCCTCGATGGCGAACGAGCGCTGGGTGGCCAGCAGCGACGTGAGCAGCACCGCCACCCAGAACAGGCCCGGCGCGGCGCGCTGGAGCACGTCCCGGTCGGGGTCGAGCGCGAAGGCGAACAGCACCAGCACCACGAAGGAGAACGGCAGCACTTGGTGCAGGGCCACCCGGCTCCGAAGCTCGATGCGCAGGTCCTTGCCCGCCACCAGGCCGGCGTCAGCCCACACCGGAGGCCTCCGACGTGACGGGCGCGACCGGTGACGGGCCGCGGCGGGCGGTGCCGGCCTCGATGGTCACCTGGCGGGAGGCGACGGCGCTGGCCCGGTCGAGGTCATGGCTGGCCATGATGACCGTCCGCCCCCGGTCCCGGGCATCGCCCACCAGCTGGTCGACCAGGTCGCGGCCCTCGGCGTCGAGCCCGGCGTGGGGCTCGTCCAGCAGCCAAAGCTCGGCGTCGCAGGCCACGAGCGCGGCCAGGGTGCAGCGCCGCCGCTGGCCGGCGCTGAGCCGGGCCACCGGCACGTGGCGCAGGCGCCCGTCCAGGCCGAGGCGCACGAGGGCGGGCTCGACTGAACCTTCGAAGCCGCCGCGGGCGCGTACGGTGAAGCGGACGTTGTCGAGGACCGACAGGTCGTCATAGAGGGAGGTGGCGTGGCCGACGAGACCGAGCTGACGGCGAACCGACCTGCGGTCGACCCGGAGGTCATGACCAAGGACGACTGCCGTGCCTTCGAGGACTGGTTCCAGTCCGGCGCAGGCGCGCAGCAGGGTGGATTTCCCGGCGCCGTTCGGTCCCGCCAGGAGCACGACCTCGCCGACTCGAACGTCGAGGTCGACGCCCGCGAGGGCTGGGTAGCGTCCGAGCAGGCAGACGGCGGAGCGGAGGTGGACAGCGAGGGTCATGCCGGCCGACCCAGGCTACCGGTGCCGCCTCCGGTTCCACCAAGGCGACCGGACCCGGAGCGCCGGCGCGTCGACCTGCCCGCCGTCCTGTCGTTCACCGGCCGCATCCTCATCATCCTCGGCCTGCTGATCCTGGGCTTCGTGGGCTTCGAGCTGCTGGGCACCAACGTGATCGAGGCCCGCAACCAGACCACCCTTCGCGAGCAGCTGGACGCCCCCCCTCCCCCGGCCGACCTGGCCGTCAGCGCCCCGCTCCCCGATCAGCCGGCACCGCCGCCCGCCCCCGTCGGTTCCGCGGTGGCCCAGATCCGCATCCCCCGCATCGGCGTCGACAAGGCCGTGGTCGAGGGGGTCGACCTCTCCGACCTGCGCAAGGGGCCCGGCCACTACGCCAACACCCCCCTCCCGGGCCAGCCCGGCAACGCCGCCATCGCCGGGCACCGCACCACCTACGGCGCCCCCTTCTTCCGCCTCGACGAGATGCAGCCGGGCGACCCGATCCTGGTCAGCACCGTGCAGGGCGCCTTCCGCTACGAGGTCACCAAGGTGTTCGTGGTCAAGCCGAGCCAGGTCGAGGTGCTCGAGACGACCGCCGGCAACCAGCTGACCCTGACCACCTGCAACCCCCGCTTCTCCGCCGCCCAGCGCCTCATCGTGGTGGCCGACCTCAAGGGTCCGGCAGCGGTGGCCTCACCCCCCGCCGCCCCTGTGGCCCCGCTCCCCGCCGACACGAGCGCCAACCCCGACGTGGTCGCCGAGGAGCCCGTCGAGATCTCGGCCGAGGTCGTGGGAGCCAGCGGCGACCCGGCCGAGCAGGCCCCCGCCGCCCTGTGGGCCGTCGTGGTCCTCACCCTCGGGCTCGCCGGCGCCGTCCTCGGCCGCCTGTGGCGGCGCTGGCCGGCCCGGCTCGTCACCGCCCTCCCCTTCCTGGTCGCCATCTGGAGCTTCTACACCCACCTGGCCAAAGCCGTCCCCTCGTAGCCGGGAGAGCCCTCAGAGGCTGTTGGCCAGGGCCTCCAAGCCGACGGCGCGCAGGATGTCCTGGAGCCAGCGCACCACGTCGGTCACCGCGCCGGTCAGCAGCAGCACGCCGAACGTGGCGAGCAGGAGCCCGCTGACCAGGTTGATGACGCCGAAGTGGCGCTTGACCCAGGAGAACGCGCCGGTGAAGCGGGCGAAGGCGAGGCCAGAGGCGACGAAGAGGACCCCGAGCCCCGCGGAGTAGGCCAGCAGCAGCGCCACGCCCCGGCCCAGGCTGGCGGACTGGGCGGCCAGGCTCAGGATGGCGCCGAGCACGGGGCCGATGCAGGGCGACCATCCGAAGGCGAAGGCGGCCCCCATCACCGGCGGGGCGTAGGAGCCCAGGGCCGAGGGCGACACGTGGAAGCGGCGCTCCTGGTCGAACATCGCCGGGCGGACCAGGCCGGCCATGGCCAGGCCCATCACCACGATCAGCACGCCCGACACCCGGCGCAAGCCGATCTGATGCTCGAAGAGGAACGAGCCCACAGCCGAGGCGGCGGCCCCGAGGGCGACGAACACCGCCGAGTAGCCGGCCACGAACAGCAGGGTCGAGCGCAGGAGGCGGCGCTGGTCGACCTTGGTGGCCACGGCCAGCTCGGACGCCCCCACCCCCGACATCAGCGACAGGTAGCTCGGCACCAGCGGCCGCACGCACGGGGACAGGACCGACACCGCCCCGGCCAGAAACGCG
>JBBPYZ010000233.1:0-11918 GCA_038199465.1 Acidimicrobiales bacterium
AGAGGGAGGAGATGACGCCGACGACCGATAGCGCGCCGGCCCGGGCGGCCAGGACGAACAGGGCGTTGGCGGTGGCGTCGCACAGGCCGGTGGGGACGATGACCCGAAGGTCGGCCCGGCCCACCCGGGCGGACAGGTGCAGGGCGGTGGTGAGCAGGAGAGCGGCCGGCACCGAGACGGTGCGCTGGACCAGGACCGGCCACAGGCCGGCGTCGTCACCGACGGCGGCCAGGAGGACGAACACCAGGCCGAAGGCGAGGCCGGCACCGAGGCCGAGGGCCACCTCTGTGGCCACGGAGGTGCGGGGCGGCTCGGTGTCGGCCTGGGGTGGTGGGCGGCTGACGAGGGCTACCCCGATCAGGGCAACGGCGGCGCCGGCCAGCCGGAGCGCCGGCAGCCCGTCGCCGCCCGCCACACCGACCACGAAGGGGACCAGGGCGGCCCCGACGGCGGTGAGCGGGGCCACCACCGCCATGCGACCGGCGCCCAGGCCCCGGTAGAGCAGCAGCACCCCGCAGAGACCGACGAGGCCGGCGCCAACGCCGAGCCCGAGGTCACGGGCCGCGGGCGACCCGCCGACCAGGGGCACCAGGACGGCGAGGGCGACGAGCCCCACCCCCTGGGACCACAGGACGACGACGGCGGCGGCCCGGCGCCGACTGGCCAGCCCACCGAGGAAGTCGGCGGCCCCGTAGACGGCGGCCACCAGGAGACCGAGGCCGACGGCGAGCATCAGACGACCGGGAGCTCAGCCGGCTCCATGTGCTCCGGGTAGTGACGGCGCGGGGCCGGCGGCGTCGGTGCGCAGGACGACCTGGTCGCGCTTGCCCTTGCGGAGCAACAGGTAGCGGCCGTGGAGGGCGTCGGCCGGGGTGAGCCGGCGCTCGGCCTCGGCGGGGCCGATCTTGAGGCCGTTGACGCTGACCCCGCGCTGGTCGACCAGGCGCCGGGCGGCCCCGCCGGAGGCCGCCAGCCCCCCGGCCACGAGCGCCTCGACGACGGTGAGCCCCCCGCCCGGCAGCGGCGCCGAGGGAGCGTCGGCCAGGGCGGCGGCAAGGATGGGCTCGTCGAGCGAGGCCACGTCGGCGGTGAACAGCACGGCCGCGGCCCGGGCGGCCCGGCCCGCCTCCGAGGGGCCGTGGACCAGGGCGGTGACGTCGTCGGCCAGCGCCCGCTGGGCCAGGCGCAGACCCGGCTTGTCGGCGGTGGCCCGATCGAGCTCGAGGATCTCCTCCTGGCCGCGCCAGGTGAAGCTCCGTAGGTAGCGGCCCACCATGGCGTCCTCGGCGTTGAACAGGAACTGCCACAGGGCGTAGGGGCTGGTCCGGGCCGGGTCGAGCCACACCGAACCGGCCACGCTCTTGCCGAGCTTGGTGCCGTCGGCCCGGGTGACCAGCGGCGAGGTGAGCCCGTAGGCCGAGGCGGCCTCGACCCGGCGGATGAGCTCGACGCCAACGGTGATGTTGCCCCACTGGTCGGAGCCACCTCCCTGGAGGGTGCAGCCGAAGCGGCGGAACAGCTCGAGGAAGTCGTAGCCCTGCAGCAGCATGTAGCTGAACTCGGTGTAGGAGATGCCCGCGTGTGTCGTGCCTCCGGAGCCGGCGGGCTCGCGGGCTTCCAGTCGGCTGCGGACCGAGTCCTTGGCCACCATCTGATTGACCGTGAAGTGCTTGCCCACGTCGCGCAGGAACTCGAGCAGGCCCGTGCCCCACAGCCACTCGCCGTTGTCGACCAGCCGGCCCCGATCACCGGACAGGTCGACGAACGCCTCCATCTGGGCCCGGATCCGGGCCAGGTTGTGCTCCAGCCGCTCCCGGGTCAGCAGGCTGCGCTCCTCGGTGCGGCCGCCCGGGTCACCGATCATCCCGGTGCCACCGCCGGCCAGGGCGATGACGGTGTGGCCGGCCTCCTGAAGCCGGCGCAGGTTGCACAGCATGAGGAGGTTGCCGAGCTGGAGGCTGTCGGCGGTGGGGTCGAAGCCGATGTAGGCGGTCAGGGGCTCGGCGTCGAGGCGGGCCAACAGCCCGTCGTCGGTGACCTGGTGGACCAGGCCGCGCCAGGTCAGCTCGGAGGACAGGGGCGCAGGGGTCATCGCCGGACGATCATCGCGGACCAGACTTGTCGGGTCGTGCCCGATGCCTCCGCCACCTTCGTCCCCGGGCACCCGGTCGACCTCCGCCTGACCCTCGCGATGGTGGCCCAGGGCCGGTTCGACCCGATGCTGCGCATCGATGGCCGCGGGGCCTGGCGGGCCACCCGCACCCCCGACGGCCCGGCCACGCTGCGGCTGCGGGTGGATGGCGACGGACGGGTGCGGGCCGAGGGCTGGGGCCCCGGAGCGGGCTGGGCGGTGGACCAGGCGCCAGAGCTGGTGGGAGGCGGCGACGTGGTCGAGGGGTTCGAGGCGCTGGCTGGCCGGCACCCGCTGGTGGCCGAGCTGCACCGCCGCCACCGCCGCCTCCGGCTGCCCCGCACCCGCCGGGTGTTCGAGGCGATGGTCGTCACCATCTGCGCCCAGAAGGTGACCGGCATCGAGGCCAAGCGCTCGTACCGCGCCATCGTCCGTCGGTGGGGCGAGTCGGCGCCGCCGGCCGAGGGCGTGCCCGGCGCCCCCCGGCTCCACCTGCTGCCCGACCCGGCCGTCCTGGCCCGCCAGCCGTCGTGGGCCTTCCACCCGCTCGGGCTCGAGCGCAAGCGGGCCGAGGCGCTGCTGCGCATGGCCGCCGCCGCCGGACGGCTGGAGGCCGCGGCCGGGATGGCCGACCGGGTCGCCGCCCGCCGGCTGCTCCGGGCCGTGCCCGGCATCGGGGTGTGGACCTCGGCCGAGGTGGCCCTGGTCGCCCTGGGTGACGCCGATGCCGTCAGCGTGGGCGACTACCACCTGCCCAACGTGGCGTCGTGGCACCTGGCCGGCGAGCCCCGGGGCACCGACGAGCGGATGCTGGAGCTGCTCGAACCCTTCCGCCCCCACCGAGGCCGGGTGCTGCGCCTCCTCCAGATGGCCGGCGGCGCCCCCCGCTACGGCCCCCGCATACCCCTCCGGCAGCCGGATGAGTGGTGACCTCCACCTCGTGGGCTGGCCGCCCTTACCCTGGTGACGTCCTTCAGCAGGGGTAGGAGCGTGGCGAAGAGCAGGGTCACCATCAGCGTGGATCGGGACAAGCTTGCGGCCGCCCAGGCGGTGATCGGGACGTCGTCGGCGTCGGCCACCGTCGACGCCGCCCTGTCAGAGGTCCTGCGACGGGCCCAGCTCCGCCACGACATCGAGGCGTACCGGCGGCTCCCTCCGACCGAGGACGGGATGGGGCTGAGCCGAGCCCATGCCAACTGGGGCGATCTGGCCGACGAGACGGACTGGGACACTGAGTAGCCGGCCACTCGGTGACACACGCCACCAGCAGGTGACATTTGGCTCATCAAGCTCGATGATGGCTGTGGTGAACATGATCCGCCGCCGTTGTTCGGCGACGCCTCGCGATCCGTGCTCACTTCGAGCCTGGTTCCAGAGACTTCTCGGCGCGACGAACCTGCTGAGCCGCCGCCCGGCGAACTCGCTCTGACGGGTGGCTGGTGAGCGGCCGGATATCGTCCAACACCTGCCAAGGGCCAAGCCTTCGCCGAAGACTAGCCATCGCCTGCAGCGCCACGTCCTCGTCCTCGAGCAAGGACCGGAGCGTCGGGACGATCCGGTCATCCTTCGAGAACCGACCGAGTCGCTCCACGATCATCTGGCGCCCGGCGGCGTGCGAGCGGTCGCGAGCGAGCTCGAGCAGGGCGGCGGCGTGTTCGACGGTTGTCACCGTCGATATGACCCCGAATACAGCCGGGCTCAGGAGAGCTTGGCCCGCAGCTTGGCCAGGAGGTGGAGGTCGTCGTCGCCGACGCCGGGCACGGCGGCCCGCAGCGGGGCGACCCAGCCGAGGAGGGCCACATCCGCGGTGGCCAGGGCCCGCTGGCGCAGGTTGGTGAGGATGCGGATCACGATGTCGCGGGCTGGGACGGGGTCGAGCCAGGCCAGGTCGAAGCCCGGGAGCGGCCCGGTGATGCCCTGCACGATGGCTTCGCAGTCCCCCGAGGTGAGCCGCCGGCCCCCGGCGAAGCAGTCGAGGAGCACCCGGGGCTGGCCCTCGTGGCGCACCAGGAAGTGGCCGGGCATGCCCACGCCAGCGAGGGGCACGCCGGTGCGGCGGCCGACGGCCATGGCCACCACGCTGAGGGTGATCGGGATCCCGAGGCGCCGGTCGAGCACCTGGTCGAGGTAGGAGTTCCGTGGATCCGCATAGGTGTCGAGGTCGCCGCCCAGCCCGAGCGCCGCCTCGCCATCGCTGAACAGGTGGGCCAGCAGGTCGTCCAGGCCCGATCCGCAGTCGGCGGCGATCTGATCCAAACGGATGAGCTGGCCGGCCACCCACGTCAGGTCGTGGCCCTGGCCGGCGGCGGCCACCAGCAGGGCCGCCTCGTCCAGCCGGGCCTCCAGCTCGGCGTCGGGGCCCGACACCAGGGAGCGGAAGCGGGCCTCCACGTGGGCGTGCACCTCCCCATCCTCGCCGCCGCGGCTCCCGGGTAACCCCCGCTAGCCCACCCCGGGTCCGAAGCCGGAGATGCCACCTGTCCCCGCCCCGCCGCTGCGCCTGCGGGGGCTGGTGCCCGGCACGGTGGCCTCGGCGGTCGAGCTGCTCGGTGACCGGCCGGTTGTCCTGGCCCGCTGCCGGGCCGGCAGCCGGGGCGGCGCCCTGTCCGAGGCGGCGGGCCGCACCCTGGCCGCAGCCGCCACCGAAGCCAGCGCCCTCGGCTTGCCGCTGGTTGTGGTGGTGGCCTCGGGCGGCGCGGATGTGGCCGAGGGCATCAACGCCCTGCACGGTTGGGGGCTGGCCGCCGCCGCGGTGGCCCGTTGCAGCGGTCGGGTACCGGTGCTCATGGCGGTGACCGGGCCGGCGGTCAGCGGCCAGGCCCTGCTGCTCGGCCTGGCCGACGTCGTGTGCCTGGCCGAGGGCGCCACCGCCTACGTGAGCGGCCCGGCCATGGTCGAGGAGATGACCGGGGTGCGGGTGTCGCCCGGCGACCTCGGCGGGGCCGGCGTCCACGCCCGCCATTCCGGCCTGGCCGCCCTCACCGTGGCCCACGAGTCCGCCACGCTGGAGGCCCTGGCCGAGGTGCTGGCCTACCTGCCCGATTCCTGTGACGACCTCCCCCCGTGCAGGCCGGTCGACGACCCGGGCAACCGCCCCTGCCCGAGCCTGGCCACCGTGCTCCCTGCCACCCCGACCGGCGCCTACGACGTGCGCACCGTGGCCGCCGAGGTGGCCGACGAGGGCTCGTTCCTCGAGCTGTGGGCCGGCTGGGCCCCGAACCTGGTGGTCGGCCTGGCCACCGTCGAAGGCCACCCCGTCGGCGTGGTGGCCAACCAGCCCCAGGCCTTGGCCGGCACCCTCGACATCCCGGCCAGCCAGAAGGGCGCCCGTTTCGTCGACCTGTGCGACGCCTTCAACGTGCCGCTCCTCACCCTGGTCGACACCCCCGGCTTCTTCCCCGGCAAGGACCTGGAGTGGCGGGGCATGATCCGCCACGGCGGCCAGCTGGCCTTCACCTACGCCCGGGCCAGTGTGCCCCGGGTGTCGGTCATCCTGCGCAAGGCCTACGGCGGTGCCTACATCGTCATGGACTGCCGCACCATGGGCAACGACCTGGCCCTGGCCTGGCCCTCGGCCGAGATCGCGGTGATGGGCGCCAAGGGGGCGGTCGAGATCCTGCACCGCCGCTCCACCCCCGACGGGCGGGCCGCGGCCGAGGCCGCCTACGTGGCCGAGCTGCTGACCCCCTACGTCGCCGCCGAGCGGGGCTACGTCGACCAGGTCATCGACCCGGTGGACACCCGTGCCGTTGTGTCAACCGCCTTCCGGACGCTGCGCTCCAAGCTGGACCCCGTCGCCGCCCGCAAGCACGACTCGATGCCGTGCTGAGCGTTGGCCGGGCGCGCCTCGAGGCCGGCCCGTAGTGGGCCGGCCTCGTGGCGGACGGCTCGCTCAGTCGCAGCTGACCCGGGGGTTCCAGGGGGCGAAGGTGCCGGCCGGGTTGTGCTTCCACACCCAGGCGTGCAGGTCGAAGTGGATCGGCATGCCCGGCTCGTGGCCGGGCATCGGCCCATCGAAGGGCTGGCCGAACAGCTCGGGCCGCCCGGCGTCGGTGGCCAGGTCCTGGTCGGGGTCGGCGGCGAACCACTCCGCCCCGGCCAGGCGCAGGCGGCGGCCGTCCTTGACGTAGAGCAGGATGTCGGGACGGTTGGGGTCGAGGACGCCGTCGGTCAGGCGTGCGGGGTTGACGTAGTGGTAGCCCATCCCGCCGACGCCGGGCAGCTCGACGCACTGATCGGTGGGGACGAAGCCATCGGCCACGGCACGCTTCACGGAGTGGTAGCGGGCGGTGGCGGCCTTCAGCTGTTGCCGCGGCCCGATGGCACCGGCGGGGCTGGCCTGGAAGACCACTGCGCTCGTCGCCCCGACGAGCAGGGTGAGGACGCTGAGGGCGATGCGTCGCGGGGACAGTGACCAAAGAAGCAGTCGGGACATGGTGGCACTCCTTTTTGTGGTGGTTGTGGTTGTGGTTGTGGTTTGGGTGGGGTGTGCAGCGGTGTGTCGGCCCGGGGCCGTCACGACAGACCGACGCGGCGGGCGAGCTGGCCCCACTGGTCGGCGGAGAGGGCGGTCCTGGCGGCCGCGGTGAACAGGGCGAAGACCTCGGGCGGTGCCGCGGCCATGCCTCCGAGCATCTCGGCCCGCTCCTCGATGTCCATGGCCGGGAGCATGAACAGCATCAGCTCGGCCATCTCGTGGGGCGGGAGGGTGGCCCGGATGGCCAGGTCGACGGACACCAGCTCTTCGGTGGGGACCGCCGCCTGCAGCGCCGGCATCACCTGGGTCTCTTCGACCAGCTGGTGGGCCAGGTAGGTGCTGGTCAGTCGCCCGAGGTCGAGGTAGAGGTTGTGGGCCACCCCGGGTCGGGCCGCTCGACCGCTGCCAGCCAGCCTGCGCCCCCGTTCATCCAGGGCGGCCATCGCCTCCTCGACGACGCCATGCTCAGCGCCGATCACCTCGGCCAGGGCCGGCGCGTGCTCGGCGATCAGGGGCTGGACGAAGGCGTCCTCGTGGTGGTGGTGGCCGTGCAGGAGCCCGAGAAGGCTCTGGTGGGCGCAGAGGAAGCCGTCGACGGCGTCGGCGTCGGCGACGTCGAGGCTTCCGGCTCGCAGCGTGGTGTGGAACAGGGCGAGGCGGATGCCCTTGTGGATCTGGCGGTAGAAGTCGTAGGCGTCGACGTCGACGAGGTCGGTGCCGGCGACGGGGCTGGTGGTGGGGAGCTGGATCATCGTCATGGACCCATGGTGAAGGAGGGCCGGAGGCGGTGTTGCTGAGTGAATCCTGACCACGTGCTCAGAAGTTGCTACATCCGACGAATAGCCCGTCGCCGATGCTCAAACCTTCCTAACCTCGCCAAACCGGTCCCCCCGCTAGCCTGCCGCCGTGGCCGCCGCCTCACCGCTGATCGACGACGAGTTGCGCCGCTTCATCCACGGTCCGGTCTCGGCGTTCTTGGGCACGGCCGACTCGCTCCAGGTGCCCGACTGCACCCGCATAGCCGGGCTGGCGGCGATCGGGGGCAGTCGGTTCCGCATCCTCATCGCCCCCCAGGCCCGCACGGCCCTGGCCAACGCCGTGCTCGGCGCCCGGGCGGCCATCGTCGTCACCGACATCACCACCTACCGCTCAATGCAGTGGAAGGGGCGCGTCGTGGCCGCGGGCGAGGAGCGGACGCCGGGAGACCTGGCGCTGCTCCACGGCCACGTCGAGGCCTTCCGAGCCAGCAGCGAGGAGATGGGCATGAGGCCCTCGCTCGTGCCTCACCTCTTCCCCGTCGAGGTGGTGCCGCTGACCATCGAGGTCGATGCCCTCTACGACCAGACCCCCGGGCCTGGCGCCGGCCGCCGCCTGGTGGCCGGCGCCTGAGGTGCTAGCGCTCAGCGAGATCTCCCGCTGCTTCGAGGGCGAGATCCCTTCCCTGCTGGTCACCTGCTCGGCTGCGGGCGAGCCGAACCTCGCCCACCTCTCCCGGGTGTTCCTGATGGACGACGGCCACGTCGCCACCTCCAACCAGTTCTTCACCAAGACGGTGGCCAACCTGGTCGCCAACCCGTCGGCCGTGCTCATGTGCGTCGACCCCCTCACCCTCATCAGCTACAAGCTGCTGCTCTGCCTCGACCACAGCGAGGACGGCGGTGCGCTGTTCGAGAAGGTCCGTCGCTCGATCGAGGTGATCGCGTCGCTGACGGGCATGACCAACGTGTTCGCCCTGCGCAGCGTGGACGTGTTCCGGGTGCTCCACGTCGAGGCCGTCCCCGTGGCCGAGCAGGGGTGACCGGCGCCTCGCAGCTCGGTGCCCTTCGCGAGCTGGGAGCGCGGGTGGCCGAAGCGTGCGGGCTGGAGGAGCTGGTCGACGTCACCCTGCTCGGCCTCGACGAGCTGCTCGGCCACCGCCACTCGCTCCTGCTCGTGCACCAGGTGGAGACCGACCGGCTGGTGACCCTGGCCAGCCGGGGCTATTCGAGCGGCGGCATCGGCTCGGAGGTGGCGCTTGGCGAAGGCGTCATCGGCATGGCCGGCCAGCGCCGAGGGTCGATGCGCATCGGCAACCTGCAACGGATGATCGCCTATGCCCGCACCGTCCAGCGGACCAGCGGCGAACTCTCGACGGCGACCCAGATCCACCTCCCAGGGCTGGCCTCCGCCCGCAGCCAGATGGCGGCGCCGATGGTGGCCCAGGGCGCTCTGGTCGGGGTCGTCGCCGTCGAGAGCGAGGCGGCGCTGGCCTTCGACGATGACGACGAGCGGGTCCTCACGGTGGCCGCCCAGCTGGTGGGCTCGGCCCTTGATCGTGAGCGGGTCGCGTTCACCGAGCCGGAGGAGATGACCCTGGACGTGGTCGATCCTCCGGTCGGGGTGTCCTCCCCGGCCGCCCCGGCGGCGTCGAGGAGCCCGGCGCCCGTGCGGGTGCGTCACTACGCGGTCGACGGCAGCGTGTTCATCGACGATCTCTACGTCATCAAGGGTGTCGCTGGCCGCCTGCTTTGGAAGGTGCTGTCCGAGCACCGGGCCACCGGCCGCACCGCCTTCACCAACCGGGAGGCCCGGCTTGATCCGGTGCTCGAGCTGCCCGCCTTCCGCGACAACTTCGAGAGCCGGCTGATCCTGCTGAAGCGTAGATTGGAGGAGCGGAGAGCCCCCCTGCGCATCAGCGGCGCCGGGCGGGGCTGCTTCGAGTTGACCGTCGACGGACCGCTCAGCCTCGAGCACATGCCCTGAGGGTGCTCGCGCAGCGCCCGGGCGTCAGGCATGGGAGGCCGTCCAGGCCAGCAGGTCGTCGGCGGCCCAGGTGTTGACGACCAGGGCCGGGTCGACGCCGGTCTCCTCGGCCCGGGCGCAGCCCAGCAGCTGCCACTCGAGCTGGCCGGGGGCGTGGGCGTCGGTGTCGATGCTCACCTTCACCCCGCCGTCCACCAGCATCCGCAGGAGGCGCCGGGGCGGGTCGAGGCGCTCGGGCCGGCAGTTGATCTCGACGGCCTTGTCGAAGGTGCGGGCCGCCTCGAAGACCAGCTCGGCGTCGAAGGTGCTCTCCGGCCGGCCCTTGCCCACGACCATGCGCCCGGTGCAGTGGCCGAGGACGTCCAGGTGGGGGTTGGCCAGGGCCACGCACAGCCGGCTGGTCATGGCCGGCGCCTCCATCCGCAGCTTGGAGTGGGCCGAGGCCACCACCAGGTCGAGGCGGGCCAGCAGGTCGTCGTCCTGGTCGAGGGTGCCGTCTTCGTAGATGTCCACCTCGATCCCGGTGAGCAGCCGGAACGGCGGCCCGCCATCGGTCGCCACCTCGGCGTTGACCTCGGCCACCACCTCCAGCTGCTCCTCCAGCCGCTCCCGGTTCAGGCCGTGGGCCACCGTCAGCCGGGGCGAGTGGTCGGTGAGCACCAGGTACTCGTGGCCGAGCGCCCGGGCCGCCGCCGCCATCTCCCGGATCGGCGACCCCCCGTCCGACCAGTCGCTGTGGCTGTGGCAATCGCCCCGCAGCCGGGCCCGCAGCCCCGCCCCCGGCCGGGTCGCCGGGTCCGGCCGCTCGTCCTCCAACCGGCTGAGGTAGGGGGGGACCTGGCCCCGCAGCACCTCGTCGACCACCCGGGCCGTGGTATCCCCGATGCCGGCCAGGTCGGTGAGCTTCCCGCCAGCGTGCAGCCTGGCGACCTCCTCGACCCCCGTCCGCTTCAGCGTGGCGGCGGCCCCGCGGAACGCCTTCACCCGGTAGGCCGGCTCCAGCGCCTCCTCGAGCAGGTAGGCGATCCGCTCCAGCGCAGCGGCGGCGTCGTTGGCATCAGGCATCACAGGATGCTGCCACGGCCGGCGCTTGACTACGAGGCGACGGTGGCCTTCTGGGCGGCTCGCTGGCGGGCCCGCCACTGGCGGCGCACCACGCGGCGCTCCTCCTCGGAGTGGCCGCCCCACACGCCGTACTCCTGGTTGGTGGTGATGGCGAACTCGAGGCACTGCTGGCGCACCGGGCACGGGACGCACACGTTCTTGGCCCGGGCGATCTTGATCTCGGCCTCGCCGGTCTGGCCGACGGGGAAGAACATGGTGGTGTCGAGCTTGCGGCACGAGCCCAGCTCCCGCCACTCCTCGCTGTTCCAGGTCGTCGGGCCGACGCATTGGACTGCCATGTGGGGGGACGCTCCTCGGGACGCGGCTCTGATGAGTGCAGTTTAGCGTGAATAAGCGGTTCGCCGGCACGTTGCCCCGGCCTGTGGATCTTCGGCACCGCCACGCCCCCTGGATGGCACTTCCTTCAACCACCTCCTTCAAGGGCCCCGAAGGTTCCCCACCTCCCACAGCAGGCGGCCCGCCACCTCGGTGGCTGTGGGGGCCGGCGTCGGCGCCCGTGAGACGGGCCAGGTGGAGACCGTGACGATGCTTCCGCCCGCCTCGGGGGCCAGCTCCACCCGGGCCGCCCCGAGGTAGGGATCGTCGACCTGGCCCTCGAGGAGGTACGGCTCGTCAACCACCTTCGGGTCGCCGATGGCCGAGAAGGCCAGCAGGACCAACTCGAAGGCGTCGACCGGGAGAAGGTCGATAGAGAAGGCGGCGTCGGCCCCGTCATCGGCTGGTGGCGGGGCCGGGTCAGGGTGGGCGGCGA
This sequence comes from Acidimicrobiales bacterium, assembly GCA_038199465.1. GTDB lineage: Bacteria > Actinomycetota > Acidimicrobiia > Acidimicrobiales > JAUJNH01 > JAUJNH01. Next base: position 11,227 of record JBBPYZ010000233.1, read on the forward strand.
GGTCGGCCAGGGCCAGCTCGGCGGCCCGGGTCACCAGGGTCAGGCGGGCCGAGGCGTCGGCCACCGCGGCGGTGCCGCCCCCTCCCCCGGCCACCACGTCGGGGTGGTGCAGCTTGGCCAGCTGCCGACGGGCCTGGCGGATGGTCCCGGCCGTGGCCGCCGCCCGCTCCAGGCCCAGCACCTCCCAGGGATCCACCACAGCCGAACGTAGCCTCGCCGCCGTGGAGCTCCAGGCCGCCCGTCGGCACCTCGCCGGCCGTCGGGAGCAGGTCCTCCAGGCGGTGCGGGCAGCGGGGACGGCCGACCGCCTGGCCGTCGGCTGCCTCGTGGCGCTGTGGCTGACCCAGGCGGCGACACCGCTGTTCGAGCGGGGCCGGCGCCAGGGGCCGACCACCATCGTGGTGGTGCTCCTGGCCGTGGCCGCCCTGGTCGCCACCGCCGGGTCGGTGGGCTGGCGCCGGGCAGGGCTGGCGGTGGCCGGAGCGACGGCCGTGGGGGTCGCCGTCGAGGCCGTCGGCATCAGGACGGGCCTTCCCTTCGGCGAGTACCGCTACACCGACCGGCTGCAGCCCCAGGTGCTCGGCGTCCCCGTGGTGGTGGCGCTGGCCTGGGCCGGCATGGGCCTGCCGGCATGGGCGGTGGCCGGCCGGCTGGTGCGCTTCACCCCCGCCCGGATCACTCTGGGCGCCGTC
>JBBPYZ010000234.1:0-5938 GCA_038199465.1 Acidimicrobiales bacterium
GACATGCTGGGCAACGTCCTGGGCCTGCTGTTCCGGGGCCTGGACCCCGAGCCGCTGGTCGAGGAGATCCGTGACCGGGTGGTCGAGGAGCTCGACTACGTGCTCGAAGCCGAGAACCAGCGCCTCTTCGCCGACTTCTACCGGGGGCACCCGTTCATCAGCGTGCCCCGGGTGATCGACGCCTTCTCCAGCCAACGGGTGCTGACCACCGAGCTGGCCGCCGGCGCCCGCTTCGACGAGCTGCTGACCTGGTCGCAGGAGGAGAAGGACCTGGCCGCCGAGACCATCTACCGGTTCGTGTTCCGCAGCCTGTACCGCTTCCACGCCTTCAACGGCGACCCGCACCCGGGCAACTACCTGTTCGAGCCCGGGGGCCGGGTCACCTTCCTCGACTTCGGACTGGTGAAGCGCTTCACCGCCGAGGAGCTGGGGGTGTTCGAGCAGATGATCGACGCCGCCGTGCTGCACCCCGAACCGGCCCGGTTCCGCACGATCGTCGAGGACGTCGGGCTGCTTCGGCGGGGCGCCTCGGTGTCGACCGAGGACATCAGCGGCTACTTCGAGGCGTTCTACGCCATCGTGCGCGACCGCGAGCCGAACACGATCACCTCGGCCTACTCAAGCGACCTGGTGCGCCGGGTGTTCAACACCGACTCGCCGATCGCCCAGCACACCACCCTGCCCCGCTCGTTCGTGGTCATCCAGCGCATCAACCTTGGCCTCTACTCGGTCCTGGCCCGCCTCCACGCCACCGGCCCCTGGCGGGCCATCGCCGAGGAGCTGTGGCCCATGACCTCAGGGCCACCCGCCACCCCCTTGGGCGAAGCCGAGGCGGCGTGGCTGGCGGCCCGCTGATCGCACCACGAGGATGACGTCCGAGGGACCCGAGGCCGAAGCTGGATGGGTCATCGCCGTGGAAGATCCTCGTGTTGGTGACGTCCTTGGGCTGCTGGAAAAGCACCTGCGCTTCACCCACGAGACCAGCCCGCCCGAGGACAGGCATGCGCTCGACCTCCTGGGTTTGCTGGATCCAGCCGTCACCCTGTTCAGCGCACGGTCCGCTGGTGAGCTGTTGGCGATCGCTGCGCTGAAGGAGCTGGACCCGACCCATGGCGAGCTGAAGTCCATGCACACCGCCGTGGCGGTGCGGGGGCGAGGCATCGGGAGAGCGATGCTCCACCACATCCTCGGCGTGGCTTGTCAGCGGGGGCACCTCCGACTCAGCCTGGAGACCGGGTCGATGGAAGCGTTCGCTCCGGCCCGAGCGCTCTACACCAGCGCGGGCTTCAGTCTTTGCGGGCCGTTCGCCGACTACCCGAGCAGTCCGAACAGCACGTTCATGTCGCTCCCCCTTGCCTAGCTCTGGTGTTCAACACGGACTCGCCGATCGCCCAGCACACGACCTCCCCCGCTCGTTCGTGGTCATCCAGCGCATCAACCTGGGCCTCTACTCGGTCCTGGCCCGCCTCCACGCCACCGACCCCTGGCGGGCCATCGCCGAGGAGCTGTGGCCCATGACGTCGGGCCCGCCCGCCACCCCCCTGGACGCGGCCGCGGCGGCGTGGCTGAGGGATCGGCGCTAGCCGCCCCGCCGCCCCGCCGCCCCGCCCGCCCCGCCCGCCCCTCTGAGGAGCTGGAGGGCCACAGACGGGGCGCCGGCTCCTCTGAGTCGTCAAAGGCACCGCATCTGACGCCACTGGCTCCTCTGAGGAGCCAGCGGCGCGATTCTGGCCTACTGGCTCCTCAGAGGTGCAGCTTTCAGGCGGACCGGCCCAGTCGCGCCGCCAGGTCGGCGAGGAAGCGCATCGTGTCGTTCGCCCCGCTGGTCACGTCTTCCCATTCCAGGTGGACGACCGTCCAGCCGAGGCGTTCCAGCTCGATGTCTCGACGACGGTCCTTCGAAGACTGTCGCCGGTCGCGATGGTGGCTTCCGTCAAGCTCGATGGCCATCCGGATCTCCGGGAGGGCGAAGTCGAGGCGGAAGAGCCGACCGTCTGCCCGAGCGACCTCGTACTGACGGCGAACCTCGGCCCAGCCCAACCGCTGCATGAGGATGGCTCCTCGTGATTCGAGGTCGCTTTCGGTCGGCGGGTCCGAGGCAACCTCGAGGAGCACGCGCCGCAGTACCGGGACGCCGGCTCGCCCACACCTGGCCAGGTCATCACAGATCCGACGCAGTCGAGCCCTTGTGGTGAGCTTCTTACGGAGAGCGGCGTGCACCGCCCGGAGCACCGCTTCCTCGGAGCAGACCATCCCGAGATCGACGAGGGTGCGAGAAGGGGTGGTGGTCCGCATGCCGTCGACGATGTGCACGTGATCCCGACCGAGATCACCATTGCGATGGGTGCGGGCGGCGACGCCCTCCCATCGGCAGCCCGCCGGCACCGTGAGCTCGACGATGTCGTCGTCGATCCCGTCGAGGCGGTAGGCCTGGGCGGCCGTCCGGTGGGAGATTGCGCTGCCGGGCACCGCCAGCAGCACGATCCAGCACCGCTGCCGATTCGTCGGCGGACATTCCGCGAGGCGCAGGATGCCCTGCGCCTCCCAGATGAACCGACCGGCAGCAACCCGACGATCGATGACGGAGTCGCTGAAGCCAAGGCGGATCCCTTCCTCTCGACGAAAGACGCCATGCCGGGGAAGGGCGAGCCGGCGGAGCTCCACCTCGCGATGATCGACTTGAACATCGGTTGTTGCCATGCTTCCCCCTCGGATTCGACCGGCCTGTGGCGAGGGGGAAGCGCCATTGACAGTTGTGCCATGAAAAGCAATCGGATGTCAACCCCCCTCTGAGGAGCCACGGGGCCACCGCCGAGGCCTGGGTTCCTCTGAGGCCGCCATGGGCTCACATCTGGGGTAGCTGACTCTGAGGAAATGGAGCCCCGCGGACCACGGGGGGCTCCGCCGAGCGCCGGGTGCGTGGCCTTCTGTGTTCTCGGCTCCTACAGGCCGGCGGCGAAGACCTGCTTCAGCTCCTCGGGGACGATGGACTCGAGTTGGTCGTAGGTGCACGAGCGGGGGTCGCGGTCGGGGCGCCAGCGGTTGAACTGGCCGGCGTGGCGGAGGCGGTCGCCCTGCAGCTGGTCGTAGCGGATCTCCACCACCCGCTCGGGGCGGAGCAGCTCGAAGGAGTGGTCCTTCTTGGCGTTCCACCGGCTCTGGTGGCCCGGGAGGCGCCGGCCCTCGGCCCGGGCCTCCTCGACCACCGAGGCCCACGCCTTCCACGGGTGGTCCTCGACGCCGGTGCGCCAGGGGGCCAGCTCCTCGACCAGCGCCTGGCGGGTGGCCATGGGGAAGGCGCCGATGACGCCGATGTGCTGCAGGTCGTCGCCTCGCCACAGGCCGAGCAGCAGCGAGCCGACCACCGGGCCGCTCTTGTGCCAGCGGAACCCGGCCACCACGCAGTCGGCGGTCCGGGCGTGCTTCACCTTCACCATCACCCGCTTGTCCGGCTGGTAGGTGAGGCCCGTGCCCTTGGCCACCACGCCATCGAGGCCGGCGCCCTCGAATCGGGAGAACCAGTCCTCGGCCACCGAGCGGGAGGTGGTGGCCGGGGTGAGGTGCACCGGGGGCGCCACGTCCGCCAGCGCCGCCTCGAGCAGGGACCGGCGCTCGGCGAAGGGCCGGCCCCGCAGGTCCTCCTCGCCGAGCGCCAGCAGGTCGAAGGCCACGAAGGAGGCGGGCATGGTGTCGGCCAGCATCCGCACCCGTGTCTCGGCGGGGTGAATGCGCATCTGGAGGGCGTCGAAGTCGAGGCCTCCCTTGCCCACCACGACGATCTCGCCGTCCACCACGCACCGCTCTGGCAGGTGGGCCCGCAGGGCGTCGACCACGTCGGGGAAGTAGCGGGTGAGCGGCTTCTCGTTGCGGCTGCCCAGCACCACCTCGTCGCCGTCACGAAAGGCGATGCAGCGGAAGCCGTCCCACTTGGGCTCGTACAGCACCCCGCCCTCGGGCGGCAGGGCGGCGGCCGGCTTGCACAGCATCGGGGCCACCGGGGGCAGGACGGGCAGGTCCACGGTCATCCCCCTCCTGGGGTGGTGCGGGTGGAGAGGACGGCGGCGACCTCGGCCACCATCGGGTCGGCCTCGATCTCCTCGAGGCTCTTGGGCAGGCGCAGGCACCAGTTGGGCCGCTGGTCGTCCGTGGTGCCGGGAAGGTTGGGCCGGCGGTCGACGCCGAGGGCGTCATCGAGCGAGGCGGTGACCACCACCGAGGGGGCACGGGCCAACAGCTCGTGGGCCGAGCGCACCGCCTCCTCCGCCGGGGCGTCGCGGTCGAGGCCGGTCCAGCGGGCCAGCTTGGCGGCCAGCTCCTCGACCGGGCCGGCGGCCACGTCCATGCCGGCGGCCCGCTGGTCGGCGACGTCGGCGCCGGTCCAGGCCCCTGCCACCGTCGGCAGGTCGTGGGTGGAGATGGCCCCCATCGACCCGGCGGGCCAGGATGGGCCCGGCGGCTCCTCCTCGAACCAGACCAGGCGGGTGGACAGCACCCTCCGCTCGGCCAGCTCCTCGCGCACCGACGGCTCGACGGTGCCGAGGTCCTCGCCCACGCAGAACGCCCCGGCCCGGGTCGACTCCAGGGCCAGGACGTCGAGGAGCGCGTCGTGCGGGTAGCGGACATAGCAACCGTCGGCGGCCCGGGAGCCGACGGGGATCCAGAAGAGGCGGAACAGGCCCATCACGTGGTCGACCCGCAGCCCGCCGGCGTGGCGGAGGCCGGCCCGCACGATGTCGACGAAGGGGCCAAAGGCGCGGGCCCGCAGCCGCCACGGGTCGAAGGGCGGCAACCCCCAGTCCTGGCCGTCGGTGGCGAACAGGTCGGGCGGGGCGCCGACCCGCAGGCCCTCGGCGAAGCAGTCCTGCCACAGCCAGGCGTCGGCGCCCGAGGGGTCGCAGCCGATGGCCAGGTCCTGGACCAGTCCCACGCCCTGGCGGCCGGCCTCGGCCAGCTGCCGGTCAACCTGCCACTGCAGCCAGGCGTGGAAGGTGGCCCGCTCGGTGAGGTGGCGGTCGGCGGCCACCGCGGCAACGGCCGCCTCGGGGGTGGCGAAGCTCGCCGGCCATGACCGCCAGTCGGGGCCCGCCACCTCGCACAGGGCGCAGAAGGCGGCCCAGCGGTCGAGGCTCGGGCCCGCCTCGCGGCGGTGGTCGTCGAGGCCTCCTCGGTCGCCGGCCGCCCACCGAGCGAAGGCCCGTTCGAGCACCGGCTGCTTGGCCTGCCACACGGCGTCGCGGTCGACCAGCGCCCCGGCTGAGAGGGCCCGGCCGGCCTGCACGGCGTCGTCGAGCCCGTCCATGCCGGCGGCGCCGTCGACCAGCTCGGGCCGCAGGTAGAGGGGGCTGCGGAAGACCCGGCTGGCCGGGTAGTAGGGCGAGGCCTGCTGGGGCCCCACCGGCATCGGGGCGTGGAGGGGGTTGACCACCGCCACCTCGGCCCCCAGGCCCCCCGACCACCGGGCCAGGCGGGCCAGGTCGGCGAAGTCGCCCATCCCCCAGCTGCCGGCCGAGGCCAGGGCATAAAGCTGTACGGCCCACCCCCACGACCCCTCGGGGGCGGGGTGGCAGCGGCCGGGGCTGACGATCAGCTGCACCGACCGGGCGGCACGGTGCAGCTCGATGGTGTGGTAGCCGAGCGGCACCCCCGGCGGGAGCGGCCCGTCGCCCCGGTGCTCGGTGCCGTCCTCGCACCGCAGGGTGAACGGCCCGCCGGTGTCGACCGCCGCCCCCGAGCGGACGACCCACACGTTGGTGCCCACCGCCGGCGCGGGCCGACCGGCCCGCACCGAGCCATCGGCGGCGTCGCTCGGCTCGGCGCCCATGGCCTCGAGCACGGTGCGGACCGTGGCGGCGGGGGCGGCGTGCCAGCCACCGTGCACGTCCTCATAGCCGGGGTCGACGCCCCAGGACCGGGGATCGTGACCAGCAAGCTCGTCCAC
>JBBPYZ010000235.1:0-9701 GCA_038199465.1 Acidimicrobiales bacterium
GCCCTCGGGGTGGGCGCCGACCGGGTCGGGGCCCAGGCGGGCCTGGCCCAGGTTGGCCAGCTCGGGCCGCCACCGCTGGTCGCCCCAGGGGTGGCGAGTCTTGGCTCCGGTGGCCGGGTCGCAGGTGGCGGCCACCTCCCACTCGACCTCGGTGGGCAGGCGCCGGCCGGCCCAGCGGGCAAAGGCGTCGGCCTCGTACCAGCAAACGTGCTGCACCGGCTCGTCGGCGGGCACGGTCTCGAGACGGCCGAAGCGGTGGCGCTGCCAGCCGCCGGCGCCGTCGGGGTGCCACCCGAGCGGCGCCTCGAGCCCCGCATCCTGACGCCACGCCCAGCCCGTGTCGGTCCACAGCTCGGGCCGGTCGTAGCCGCCCTCGGCCAGAAAGGCGGCCCAGGCTCGGTTGGTCACCGGGGCGCCGTCGATGGCGTAGGGCGCCACCTCGACCCGGTGGGCGGGTCGCTCGTTGTCGTAGGACCACGGGTCGTTCGACGTGCCGATGACGTAGGTGCCGCCGGGCACGTGGCACTCGGCCGGCGGGGTGGCCAGGGTCGGCGCCGGCGCCCGTTCGGCCTCCCGGCCGTCGAAGCCCTCGGGCAGCAGGTGGAGCCCGGCGAGCAGGGTCTCGTCGTGCTGGTGCTCGTGCTGCACCACCATGCCGTAGACGAAGGCGTCGGCCCGCAGCTCGTCCGCGCCCTCGGCGCCGCCCCGATGGAGCAGGTCGAGGGTCCGCTCGCGCACCTCGTCGCCGTAGGCCCGGGCGGCGGCCAGATCGAGGAGGGCCAGACCTCCCCGGGTCCGGCGTGGGTGCAAAAAGGCGTCGTAGAGGCCGTCGTAGCGGGCGCCGACCCCCTCGTCACCCAAGGCCCGCAGCAGCCACAGGTCCTCGAAGTTGGCGATGTGGGCCAGGTCCCACACCAGCGGCGACAGCAGCTCGGAGTGCTGGCGGGAGAGGAGCGCCTCGGGGACGGGCGCCAGGAGCGCCAGGGTGCGGCGGCGGGCGGCCTCCAGCTGCTCGGCCACCACGGCCGTCAGGTTCAAGGCGAGCGTGGTCAAGCGACGCACCGGCCGGAGTCGCGTCCGGGCGCCCGCCCCTGGCTGGTGAAGCGGTCGAGGAACTCGGCCACCACCGGGTCGCCCGAGGCCTCGGCTGCGCTCTGGACGCAGGCCACAGCCACCGCGTTCAGGCCGGGGTGGTCGAGGCCGCGGCGGGCGGCCACCGCCCACCTGTCGGTGACGCCGTGGTGGCGGGCCAGGGCGGCCACGTGGCGGCCCACCCCGTCGTCGGCCAGGACGGTGGCGGTGGTCACGGCCGCCGCCCGCCACCACGGGGCGGGCAGCGAGTCGAGGAAGCGCAGCTCGAGCCAGCCCCGCAGGCGGACGGGCGGGAACAGGGTGGTCAGGTGGTAGGCCACGTCCGACTCGTCGGGCCACACCCCGTCGTGGCCGTGCTCCAGCCAGCCGGCCAGCGTCAGCTTGTCGCCGACCTCGCCCCAGCGCTCGCCGTCCAGGCGCAGCAGCATGACCCGGGCGGCGAGGGCGAAGGTGGCCCAGTCGGCGACTGGGTCGGCGCCGTGGCGGGCGCTCGTCGTCCGGGTCCGGTCCATGGCCAGCCAGGTGGCCAGGCGCTCGGAGGCGAAGCCCCGCGACGGCGAGGTGGCAAAGGCGGCCGCCAGCGCCGGGCCGACGGCGTGCACCAGGTCCCACCGGGCGGTGGGGTCGGCGCCGGCGTCCACGTTCACCTGCAGGGCGGCCGTGCCGCACATCATCTGCCGGCCGGCCGGGCCCTCCTGGTCGAAGTAGGCCTCCATGGCTGCGTAGCGGGGGTGCTCGAGCGTGCGGACCGGCAGCCGGTGGGGGTCGTTTCCGGCGGCTACCGCCTCGATCCCGGCCGAGGTCAGGGCGGCGAGCAGCACGTCGGCGTCCGCGGCCAGACGGTCGCAGGCATCGGCCACGGTCCGGTCGGGCGGGCTCGACAGCTCGACCTGGCCGCCCGGCTCGAAGGTGATCGAGCTGCAGCCGGGCAGCTCAAGGGTGCTGCAGAGCGCCTGCAGCCGGGCGAGGTCGCAGCGGAGCGAGCGGTTGCCGGCCGGATAGGTGTGCCACTCCAGCTCCAGGCCCACGGCGGGGCCGGTGCCACAGGGAGCGGCGATGCGATGGATGACCTCCCGGGCCGCAGCCACGTCGAGTGACGGCCGGGAGCCCGCCATCAGCGCTGCGTGCCCATCGGGCGATGGCCACGCACGTTGCTCGTGGACAGACGGCACCCGCAGCTCGCCATGACGATGACGCTACCCGTCACCGAGGGCTACGAAACGGTCGGCCGGGGATCCCCCAGGCGATGCTGGGGGGTGCCCCGGGTACCTCTGGAGGCCCGTCCGGCCCATGCTGAACCTGTGCCAACTGCCGTGCCGACCGCCGCTCCCGTCGCCGGGCTCTCCGTCTCGGAGATGGCCGACCTCACCCCCGCCACCCGCGACCGCACGGTCGATCTCCTGCGGGCCGGCGCCATCGCCGTGGTCGTGCTCTGGCACTGGGTGCTCTCGGTCACCCACCGCAACGCCGCCGGGACCTTCACCATGCCGAACCCCCTCGGCCAGCTGCCAGGGTCATGGGCGCTGACGTGGGTGCTACAGGTGATGCCGCTGTTCTTCGTCATCGGCGGCTACGCCGACCTGGCCGCGTGGACCTCGTCGGAGCGGCGGGGCGAGAGCGCCCTCGTCTTCCTGCGCGGCCGGGCTCGCCGCCTCCTCCTCCCCCCGGCGGCGATGGTGGCGGCCTGGGGCGGCGTGGAGATCGTCCGCACCCTGCTCGTCCCCGACGCCCGGAGCGTTCTGCGTTGGGGCCTGGTCGTGTTCGTGCCGCTGTGGTTCCTGGCCGTCTACACCGCCACGACGGTGCTGGTCCCGCTCACCGCCCGCCTCCACCGCCGCTTCGGGTGGCGGGCCGCGGCGGTGCTGGTCTTGGCCCCCTTCGCCTTTGACCGGCTCCGCCTGGCCGGGGCGGGCTGGCTGGCCGTGCCCGGCATGCTGGTGGTCTTCGTCGCCTGTCACCAGCTCGGCTACCTGTGGCGGGATGGACAGGTGGCCCGGCCGGCCGCTCTGGCCGCCGGCGCCGCCGCCCTGCTCGGCCTGCTCACCACGGTCGGGGGCTACGAGCGCTCGATGGTGGCCCTGCCCGGCTCGACCTCGAACCTCTTCCCGACCACGGTCTGCATCGCCATCCTCGGGGCCTTCCAGATGGGCCTGGCCCTGTGGGCCCGCCCGGCCCTCGAGCGGCTCGCCGCCCGCCGGCGGGTCTGGCTCTGCGTCGTCGGGGTGAACGGGGTGGCCATGACCATCTTCACCTGGCACATGACGGCCTGGATCCTGGCCGCCCTGGCCTGGGAGCGGGTCGTCGGGCCGCTCGGCGCCACCGCCGATGCCGGCTGGTGGGCCGCTCGCCCGGTCTGGCTCGTCCTCCCCGGCATGGTGCTGGCCGCCCTGGTCACCACCTTCCGCCGCCTCGAGCGCCCCTGAGCAGGCCCCGCTTCAGGAGCGTCGCGACGGCGGGGGAGCGAGGGAGCCCTCCCGCAGCAGCACCACGGCCCGCTCGGCCGCCAGCCATCGGCTGTGGATGATCGAGAAGCGCTCATCCGACACGTCGGTGCCGGCCTCGCGCTCCAGCGTGTAGAACCAGCGGCGAGCCGTGGCCTCGGCCTTGGCCAGCCGCTGGGCGTCCGTGGGGGCCATTGAAGAATGATACGCCCAGACGGACCGGTTAGGCGAGGATTTCCACCATCATGCGAAGAACGGCGACCGAGGGAAGGAGCCTGTCGTGAAGCTCGGGATGACGCTCAGCTACGCCGGCGGGTTCAAGGCCGCCGCCGCCGAGGCGGCCGAGCTCGAGAAGGCCGGCCTCGACGTCCTGTGGGTGCCCGAGGCCTACAGCTTCGACGCCGTCAGCCAGCTGGGCTATCTGGCCGCTTCAACCGGGCGGGTGCAGCTCGGCAGCGCCATCCTCCCGCTCTACAGCCGCACACCGGCGCTGATGGCCATGACCGCGGCCGGGCTCGACTTCGTCAGCGACGGCCGGTTCATCCTCGGACTCGGCGCCTCCGGGCCCCAGGTCATCGAGGGCTTCCACGGCGTTCCCTACGACCGACCGGTGGCCCGCACCCGGGAGGTCGTCGACATCTGCCGGCGGGTGTGGCGCCGCGAGGTGCTGACCAACGACGGGATCTACCAGGTGCCCCTCCCGCCCGGCCAGGGCACCGGCCTGGGCAAGGCGCTCAAGCTCATCAACCACCCGATCCGCCCCGAGATCCCCATCTACCTGGCCAGCCTGGGCGAGGCCAACGTCGAGCTCACCGCCGAGGTGGCCGACGGCTGGCTGCCCATGCTCTACCTCCCCGAGCGGGCCGGGCAGGTCTGGGGCCGCTCCCTGGCTGCCGGCGCCGCCCGGCGCGACCCGGCCCGGGCCCCCCTCGAGGTGGCCACCGGGGGCATGGTCGCCTTTGTCGACGACCGGACCCAGGCCGGGGCCCTCCTCGCCCTGGCCCGGCCCATGGCCGCCCTCTACATCGGCGGCATGGGCGCCCCGGGCAGGAACTTCTACAACGCCCTGGCCTGCCGCTACGGCTACTCGGCCGAGGCGGCGCGGGTGCAGGAGCTGTACCTGGCCGGCGACCGACGGGGAGCGGCCGAGGCCGTGCCGAACGCCCTGATCGAGGGCACCAACCTGGTGGGGTCCCCTGCCTACGTGGCCGAGCGGCTCGCCGTCTTCGCCGAGTCGGGCGTGACGACGCTCAACGTCATCCCGATGGCGGCGGAGCCGGGAGAGCGCCTGCTCCTGGTCGAACAGCTCCGGGCCATGGTCGACGACCTCTAGGTTTCACCGATGCTCCGGCTCACCCTCGAGGCGCTGCGCCTCGGGATCGGCTTCGTCCTGCTGTGCCGGCTGCCCCGCCCCTCGCGGGCCCAGGGTGGGCCCCTGGATCTGGCCGTCATCGTGCCGGCCCGCAACGAGGCCGAGACGCTCCCTGGGCTGTTGGCCTCGCTCGCCGCCCAGACGGCGCCGGCGGCCGAGGTGGTCGTGGTGAACGACGGCTCGACCGATGCCACCGTGGAGGTGGTCGAGCGGGCCGGTGTGCGCCTGCTCACCGCCCCGCCCCGTCCGGAAGGCTGGAACGGCAAGCAGTGGGCCTGCCACGTCGGCCTCGGGGCCACCACCGCAGCCACGCTGTGCTTCCTCGACGCCGACGTCGAGCTGGCGCCCGACGCCCTGGCCCGGGTGGCGGCCACCGTCGCCGCCCGGGGAGGCCTGGTGTCGGTGCAGCCGTGGCACCGCACCGGATCGCAGGTCGAGGGGTTGTCGCTGTTCCCCAACCTGATCAGCATGATGGCCGTCGACGCCTTCGGCCCCCTCGGCGGCCGGATCGCCCCCACCGGTGCGTTCGGGCCGGTGCTGGCCGCGACCCGGGCTGATCACGCCCGGGCCGGCGGCCACCCGGCGGTGCGGTCGGCGGCCATGGAGGATGTGGCCCTGGCCGGTACCTACCGGCGGGCCGGGCTGGCGGTCACGGTGCTGGCCGGCCGGGGCGTGGCCACCTTCCGCATGTACCGGGGGGGCCTGCCCAGCATCGGTGAGGGCTGGGTGAAGGGCCTGGGCGACGGCGCCCGCCGAGTGCGGCTGCTGACGCTCCTGGCCGTGGGGGTCTGGATCTCAGGGTTGGTCAGCGCCCCGCTCCTGCTCATCACCCGGCCGCTCCTTGGCGCCGCGCTGTGGGTGGCCTACGCCGCCCAGCTGGCCTGGCTCGGCCGCCGCATCGGCCGCTTCCCGATGTGGACCTTCGCCCTGTTCCCGCTCGCCCTGGCCTTCTTCCTCGTCGTCTTCGCCCGTTCGATGGTGGTGGTGCTCCTGCACCGCGAGGTCACCTGGAAGGGCCGGCGCCTGAAGGTGTGAGCGGGACGCCCGGTCGGTCCGGGTGCGTCGGTCAGACCTGCGGCTCCTCTTCATCGTCGGGGTCGGGGTTGGCCTCGCGCCGCATCGCCCAAAGCTCGTGGAACCCCCAGGTGTGGGCGAGATCGCGTCCGGTGTCGATGGTCCCCAGGTGCATGTCGGCCTCCCTCGTGCTTCGGTGCTCCAAGTGTGCCCGACGGCGCCGCCGCTGTCGACCCCCCAGGAACCGGTACTTGGTTCGTCCTTATCCCGGAGCGTCAGGGACGGACGTGGCGACCTGAGCGGGCGCGGGAACCCGGGTGACCGGGTCGTGCGCGGCCGTGGCGCCGGCCGGGACCGGGGCGAAGACCGCGGCCCGGTAGTACTTCAGCTCCTCGATGCTCTCGCGGATGTCGTCGAGGGCCCGGTGGCCGCCGGCCTTGCGGGGGGCGGCCGCCGCCGCCGCCGGGTACCAGCGGCGGGCCAGCTCCTTCACCGTGGACACATCCACCGACCGGTAGTGCAGGTGGTCCTCGACCTCAGGAAGGAAGGCGGCCAGGAACCGGCGGTCGGTGCCGATCGAGTTGCCGCACAGGGGCACCTGGCCGGCGGGGGTGTGCTCCTTCAGGAATGCAAGGGTCTTTGCTCCGGCCTCGGCCAGGGTGGTGGTCGAGGCCTGGATGGCGGCCAGCAGACCCGAGCGGGTGTGCATCCCCACCACGATCTTGTCCATCAGCGCCAGCTCCCCGGCGGTGGCGTGGACGACCAGGTCAGGGCCCTCGGCCAGGACGGTCAGGTCGTCGTCAGTGATGAGGGTGGCGATCTCGACGATCACGTGGCGCCCCGGCTCGAGGCCGGTCATCTCCAGGTCCATCCAGGCGAGCATCACCCGTAGCATCGCAGGCGTGGGAGCGGAGCGACCAGAGGAGAGATCGTGAGCGCGTTCCGGTCGGTTGGCGCCTTCCACGACGCCTTCGGCCTGCCGGTGCGGAGCCGGCCCACGGCCGACATCCCGGGCGAGGAGGCGGTGCTGCGCCAGGCCCTGCTGGACGAGGAGGTCGACGAGCTGCGCGACGCCGTTCGGGCCGGCGACGTGGTCGGCATCGCCGACGCCCTGGCCGACATCGTCTACATCGCCTGCGGCACCGCCCACGCCTACGGAATCGACCTCGACGCCGTGGTGGCCGAGGTTCACCGCTCGAACATGACCAAGCTGGGCGCCGACGGCCACCCCCTCTACCGGGCCGACGGCAAGGTGCTGAAGGGGCCCACCTACCAGCCGCCCCAGGTGGCCGCCGTCCTGGGCCTGGGGGATGAGGCGGGGGGCTGATGCCCGAGCTGCCCGAGGTCGAGTCGCTGGCCCGGTTCGTCACCGAGCGGGCCGGGGGCCGGGAGGTCGAGCGCACCGAGCTGGCCTCGTTCTCGGCGCTGAAGACCTTCGACCCGGCCCTCGACGCCCTCCGGGGCCAGGTGCTGCAGGACGCCGGCCGACGGGGCAAGTTCCTCACCCTTTGCTTCGCGGAGGACCTGTGGCTGGTGCTGCACCTGGCCCGGGGCGGGTGGCTGCGGTGGCGCGACGAGCTGTCCACCACCCGGGCCAAGCCCTCGCCCAAGAGCCCGCTGGCCCTGCGCCTGGGGTTCACCGGCGGCGGCGGCTTCGAGGTGACCGAGGCCGGCACCGAGAAGCGGCTGGCCCTCTACGTGGTGCGCTCGCCCGACGACGTGGCCGGGGTGGCCCGCCTCGGCCCCGACCCCTTCGAGATCGACGTGGCCACCCTGGGCGAGCGCCTGATCGCCGCCGGCGCCTCGCCCCTCAAGGCCGTGCTGGCCGACCAGACCGTCCTCGCCGGCGTCGGCAACGCCTACTCCGACGAGGTGCTCCACGCCGCCCGCCTCTCCCCGTTCAAGCCGGCGTCAAAGCTGTCCGACGCGGAGCTGGCCCGGGTCCACGCCACCCTGCGCTCGGTGCTCGAGGACGCCCTCCAGCGCAGCCTCGGCCTGCCCGCCACCGGCCTGAAGGCCGAGAAGAAGGAGGGGCTGCGGGTCCACGGCCGCGCCGGGCAGCCCTGCCCGGTGTGCGGCGACACCGTCCGGGAGGTCAGCTTCACCACCAAATCGTTCCAGTACTGCCCCCGCTGCCAGACGGGCGGTAAGGTGCTCGCCGACCGACGCCTCTCCCGGCTGTTGCGCTGAAACCAGTCGGCTGAATGCCCGGGAGGCCACCTCGATAGGCTGAGCATCCTGTGCAGCAGGTGATGAGCGCATGAAGCGGCTGTCCGGCCTCGACGCCACCTTCTTGTACCTGGAGACGCCGTCGTCGCCCATGCACGTCTCGGGCGTGTTCGTGGCCGATCCGGCCACGGCCCCCGACTTCACCTTCGACCGCTACCGCCAGATGGTGGCCGACCGGCTCCACCTGGCGCCGCCGTGGCGCCGCCGCCTGGCCGAGATCCCTTTCGGCCTCCACCACCCGTTGTGGATCGAGGACCCCGACTTCGACCTGGACTTCCACGTGCGGCGGGCGGCCCTGCCCTCGCCCGGCGGTCGCACCGAGCTGGCCCAGTTCGCCGCGGAGTTCCACGGGATCCCGCTCGACCGCAACCGCCCCCTGTGGCAGCTGTACGTCGTCGAGGGGCTTGAGGGGGGGCGGGTGGCCATCGTGTCCAAGACCCACCACGCCGCCATCGACGGGGTGAGCGGCGCCGAGATCGTGGTGAACCTCCTCGACCTGTCACCCGAGGTGGTCGGCCACCAGCCGGCCGAGCCGTGGGTGCCCGAGCGGATGCCGTCGGAGGTCGAGCTGGTGGCCTACGCCGCCTCCAGCCTGGCCCGCCAGCCGGTGGCGGCGGCCCAGGCCCTCCGCCGCACGGTCGAGATGGCCCTGAACCTGCGGCGCCGCAACCAGCACCCCGACGTCGAGGCCCCGCCCGCCCCCTTCGATGCCCCGAAGACCTCGATCAACACCCCGATCACCCCCCACCGCCGCTTCGCCATGGTCGACGTGTCCCTGGCCGACGTGAAGAAGGTGAAGAAGGCCTTCGGCTCCACCGTCAACGACGTGGTGATCGCCCTGTGCGCCGGGGCCCTGCGCCAGCACTTCGAGGACATCGACGAGGAGATCGAGGGCGACCTGGTGGCCATGGTGCCGATCAGCGTCCGCACCGCCGGCGAGCAGGGGGAGATGGGCAACAAGGTGTCGGCCATGCTCACCTCCCTGGCCACCACCGTCGCCGACCCGGGCGAGCGCCTGGCCGCGATCGTGGAGGGCACCCGGCGGGCCAAGGACCAGGAAAAGGCGATCCCGGCCGGCACCCTGAGCGACTGGACCGAGTTCATGGCCCCGGCGGTAGCGGCCCGGGCGGCCCGCCTCTACAGCTCGATGCGGGTGGCCGACCTGGTCCGGCCCCTGTTCAACGTCATCATCTCGAACGTCCCGGGGCCCAACATCGCGCTCTACTCCTGCGGGGCCGAGCTCGAGGCGATGTACCCGATGGGCCCGATCACCGACGGCGCCGGCCTCAACATCACGATCTTCTCCTACCGGGGCACCATCCACTTCGGGCTCGTCGCCTGCCGGGAGACGGTTCCCGACCTCGAGCGGCTGGCCGGCCACCTCCAGGACAGCCTCGACGAGCTCCTCAAGGCCGCCGACGAGCGCACGGCCGAACAGCCGGCGCCCCTGGAGCGGCCACCGCCCGGCGCGGCGGCGCCAGCCCCGGCATGAGGGGGGCCTCGGGACGGGCCGGCCGGGGGGGCGGCCCGCCCCGAGGCGCTGGGGCACCTCC
>JBBPYZ010000236.1:0-6933 GCA_038199465.1 Acidimicrobiales bacterium
CGGCCGCGTCCACGCCCGCTGTCATCGCCGCCGCCCCCGCTGGCCGCTCGCACGGCGAGCCCGCAGACCGGCGATGCCGGCGTCGGCCTGAGTGTCGAGCGCGGTCCGGGCCGATTCGTAGCGGGCCAGGGCGGCGGTCACCTCGGACACCTCGGCGTCGCTCAACGTCAACGTCTTGGTCCGACCGCCTTCGGTGTAGGTCAACGCCGGGCTCTCATGGGGATCACCCCCAGCGCACCGGCAGCTCGGCTTGCCGCACCGTCTCCGGAACGTTGTCAACGTCCCACGCAGCACCAATGGTTCAGGACGACGAGCGATGCGCCGCATCCTAACTCCTATCTGTAGCCGTACCTCTCTACAGACAAGGAAACCGCACCCCACACCTCAGATGGTGGATGCCGCACGAACCCCGGCGCCCGGCGCTGAGCGACGGACCGCTACGAAGTCACTTCAGGGGAGCCGCACCCAGAACAATCCCCTGATCGTCACGGGGGGTGCGACGGTCATCTTCAGGGGACGGCTCAAGCTCGCCGGCGGTACGCTGGCGGTCAACGTCGCCTCCACCACACCTCCCGCAGGGCTGAGCGCGCTTCCGGCACCCGCCGCTGACGTCCAGTCGAGGCTGATCGTAGGATCGACCGCCATCGATGCCGTCGACATGAACGGAGGGCTCGTCTACATGGCCGAGACCTTCCTCTACAGCCGCGGCGGGTTCGGCATCCAGGCCGCCAGCAGCAACGTCCTGTGGAGCCCCGCGTCCAAGGGACCGGCGAAGTCCCTCCTGTACTGGAGCGATTCCGACAAGGACTTCACCTTCCAGGGCGGGCCGACGTTCAAGGCTGCCGGGGTCCTCTTCCACGGGCGCGGGCCGCTGAAGCTGAGCGGCAACGCGGCGATCGACCTCACCGAGGTGCAGCTCTGGGTCAAGACGGTGTCGCTCTCGGGTGGACCGAGGGTGAGGCTGCGGCCCGACCCGAACAACAGCATCAACGTTGGTCGGCCCGGCAGCGCCCTCATCCGCTAACCCTTGGCGTCGGCCCAGGTCGACCCCCAGGAGAGGTTGACCTCGAGGGGCACGTCGAGGTCGGCGGCGCCCTGCATGGCGTCGAGCGTGCGGCGCTCGGCCTCGGCCTCCTCCTCGGGCGGGACCTCGAGGATCACCTCGTCGTGCACCTGGAGCACCAGGCGGCCCCGCAGCCCAGCGTCCTCGAGCTCGGCGTCAAGGCGCACCAGCGCCACCTTGAAGATGTCGGCGGCCAGGCCCTGGATCGGGGCGTTCTTGGCCTGGCGCTCAGCGGCCATCCGGGTGCCGGGGTTACCGCCCGTCAGCTCGGGCAGGAGGCGGCGACGGCCGAACAGGGTCTCGGTGTAGCCCCGGTCGCGCGCCTCGGCCACGACCCGGTCCATGTAGTCGGCCACCGCCGGAAAGGCCTCGAAGTAGGCGTTGCGCAGCGTTGTGGCCTCGTCGCGGCCGATGCCGAGCCTCTGGGCCAGGCCGAACGACTCCATGCCGTAGGCCAGGCCGTAGCTGACCATCTTGGCCTTCGACCGCTGGGCCCGGGTCACCTCGGCCGGCTCGACGCCGAAGATGCGCGACGCCGTCGTGGTGTGGATGTCAGTGCCGCTGGTGAAGGCCTCTATGAGACCCGGGTCCTGGGCCAGGTGAGCGATGACCCGCAGCTCGATCTGGTTGTAGTCGGCCACCAGCAGCCGCCAGCCCGGCTCGGGGACAAAGGCGCGGCGGAAGCCCCTCCCCTCCTCGCTGCGGACCGGGATGTTGTGGAGGTTGGGCTCCTCCGAGGACAGCCGGCCGGTGCGGGCCACCGTCTGCTGGAAGGTGGCGTGGATGCGGCCGTCGGGCTCGACCGAGCCCAGGAAGCTCTCGCCGTAGGTGGAGCGCAGCTTCTCGACCTCTCGGTAGCGGAGGAGCTCGTCGATGATCGGGTGCTGGCCCCGCAGCTTCTCGAGGCTGGCGGCATCGGTGGAGAAGCCGGTCTTGGTGCGCTTGGAGGGCTGCAGGCCCAGCTCGTCGAACAGCACGGTCCGCAGCTGCGGGGTGGAGCCCACCGTGAAGGGGTGGCCGGCCAGCTCCTGGATGGTCGCCTCGCGCTGGCGGGCCTCGTCGCCGAACCCCAAGTACATGGACCGCAGGTGGTCGACGTCGACCGCCACCCCCACCACCTCCATGCGGGCCAGGACGCGCACGAGCGGCCGCTCCATGTCGTCGTGCAGGGCGGTGAGGCCCCGGGCCTGGAGGGCGGCCCGGAGCGGGGCGACCAGTCGCCCGACGGCGACCGCATCGCGCCCCTCCTGCTCGCCGGCGGCCTGGGCGGTACCCAGGAGGTCGAGCTCGCCGGCCGGGGGGGCGTCAGGCGAGCGCACCTCGATGCCGGCGTACCTGGCCGCCACCTCCTCGAGCGGGTAGGCGTCGCGGGCCGGGTCGAGCAGGTAGGCGGCGACGGCGGTGTCGACATCGAGGCTGCAGACGTCGATGCCCAGGGGCAGCAGGCTGCGCAGCAGGGGCTTGGCGTGATGGGCGCTGACGGGCACGCCGGCCCGGCCGACGAGGTTGGCCAGAGCGGCCACCACGCCGGGGTCGGCCAGCAGGTCGCCGGCCAACCAGGTGGCGGCATCCGAGCCGGAGGGGGCGAAAGCCAGCCCCACCAGAGGAGAGCGACCGAGGCCGGTCTCCCAGCTGGCGACCAGCCCGAGGGGGACGGCGGCGTGGAGCGCGGCGGTCAACGCCTCGACGGCGGCGGTGGGCGTCGCCGGCCGCTCGACCTCGACCGAGAACGTCTCGGTGTCGGGCTCGGGCTCCTCCAGGCGGCCGCCGACCGCGTCGCGGAGCCGGTCCCACAGGCTGCGGAACTCGAGAAAGGCGAACAGCTGCTTCAGCTGGTCGTGGTCCCAGCCGCCCATGGTCAGATCATCGAGCCGCACGTCGAGGGGAACGTCACGCACCAGCGGGATGGCCCGGGAGTTCGAGCGCACCTGCTCCTCCCCCGCGGCCAGATTGGCCCTGATCCGGGGCGTGAGCTTGTCGAGGTTGGCGAAGATGCCGTCGAGGTCGCCGTAGTCGTTGACCAGCCTGGCCGCCGTCTTCTCCCCCACCCCCGCCACGCCCGGCAGGTTGTCGCTCGGGTCGCCCCGCAGCGACGCGTAGGTCGGGTACTGGGCGGCGGTCACCCCGGTGCGGTCCTTGATCCCGGCCTCGTCGTAGAGGACGTAGTCGCTGACCCCGCGCCGGTTGTAGAGCACCCGGACGTAGGGGTCCTCGACCAGCTGGTAGGCGTCGCGGTCGCCGGTGACCACGATCACGTCGTCGCCCCGGTCGCGGGCCTGGGTGGCCAGGGTGGCGATCACGTCGTCGGCCTCGAAGCCCACCGCCTCGACCATGGGGATGCGCAGCGCCTCGACCACCTGGCGCACCAGGCCGAACTGCTGGCGCAGGATGTCCGGTGTCTCGGCCCGGCCGGCCTTGTAGTCCTTCACCGTCAGGTGGCGGAACGTGGGCTCGGGACGGTCCCAGGCCACGGCGATGGCGTCGGGCTTGTGGTCCTTCAGCAGGTTGATCAGCATCGAGGTGAACCCGAAGACGGCGTTGGTCACCTGCCCCGACGCAGTGGCCATGTCGGTGGGCAGGGCGTGGAAAGCCCGGTAGGTGAGCGAGTTGCCGTCGAGCAGCAGGAGGCGGGCCACTACGGGGTGGGGCGCAGCCCCTGGTCGATGACCTGCCGGGAGATCTCGCGCATGGTGCGGCGGTCGCGCATCGCCGTGCGCTGGATCCAGGTGAAGGCCTGGTGCTCCTTCAGACCGGCGTCGTCCATGAGGATGCCCTTGGCCCGGTCGACGGTGCGGCGGGTCTCGATCTGCTGCTCGAGGCCTTTCACCTCCTGGGACAGGGCCACGATCTCGCGGTGGCGGCCGAGGGCCACCTCGATCTGGGGGACGAGGTCGTTGCGGTCGAACGGCTTGACCAGGTAGGCAAGGGCGCCGGCGTCGCGGGCCTGCTCGATGAGGTCGCGCTGGCTGAAGGCGGTGAGCATCAGCACTGCAGCCAGGCGCTCGCCGGCGATGGCCTTGGCCGCCTCGAGTCCGTCGATCCCGGGCATGCGGATGTCGAGGATGACCACGTCAGGGCTGTGCTGGCGGACCAGCTCGACGGCCTCGTCACCCCGGCCGGTCTCGCCGACGATCTCATAGCCCTCCTCCTCGAGGATCTCCCGAAGGTCGAGGCGGATGATGGCCTCGTCCTCGGCGATGACGACGCGGGTGGGCATGGGGGGCTCCTGGGGCACGGGGTTCAGCTGGTGGGCAGGCGGTCGAGCAGGGCGTCCTGCTCCCGCCCGAGGTCGAGGATCTGCTGCTGGAGCCGTTGCTGGGCCTGGGCCAGGCGCTCGACGTGCCGGGCGGCGTCGGCTGCCTCGCGCTTGGCCTGGCCGCCCCGGACCAGGGCGTCGGTCATGGCGTCGTCGGCATCCGAGCGCAGGGCCATCAGCTGCTCGGTGACCTGGGACAGCTCCTCCCGGGCTCGTCGCAGCCTGCCGCTGGTGGCGGTCAGCTGGCGCTGGACGGAGAACAGGCCCATGGGACCTGCGATGCTAACGCCGCTTCAGGACCGGGTCACGGGTTCGGCGTCGCGGGTGGGCCAGCCCAGGTGGACGGCCAGGAACGAGAGGACCTCGGCCCGCTCGTCGAGGCCGCGGGACACCGTGCGCATCCCGTGGCCGACCTCCTCCTCGTGGCGCAGCAGGACCGGGCGGCGGTCAGGATCGGCCAAGGTGGCGTGCTGGAGGGCGGCGCACAGCTTGCGGGCGTGGAGGGGATCGACGCGGGTGTCGCCGCCGAAGGTGGTGAACAGGACGGCGGGGTAGGCGGTGCCCTCGACGACCCGGTGATAGGGCGAGTACGACAGCAGCCAGCCCAGCTCCTCGGGCACCCCGGCCGTGCCGTACTCGTCGTTCCAGGTGACGCCGAGGCCGAAGTGCTCGTAGCGCACCATGTCGAGCAGCGGGGCCGAGCAGTGGACGGCCCGGAACAGCTGGGGGGCCTGGGTGAGGGCGGCCCCCACCAGCAGCCCGCCGTTGCTGCCGCCGGCGATCCCCAGGTGCTCCGGCGAGGTGTGCCCGCTCTCGATCAGCCAGCCGGCGCAGGCCACGAAGTCGTCGAAGACGTTCTGCTTGGCCGCCCTCATCCCGGCGCGGTGCCACGCCTCGCCGTACTCGCCGCCACCCCGCAGGCTGGCGGTTGCGAAGACGCCGCCGCCCTCGACCCACGCCCGCACCCCCGCGCTGTAGGCCGGGGTGAGCGAGACCTGGAACCCGCCGTAGCCGGAGAGGCTGGTGGGCGCGGTGCCGTCGAGCGCCTGGCCGCGCCGGCGGGCCCCGGACCGGGGCCCCCGGGTGCCGTCGGGCGAGGAGACAAAGGTGCGCACGACCTCGAGCTCGTCGGCGGGTGGCGGCGCTCCGGGCGCCTCGGCCCACACCTCCGTGCGGCCGGTCGAGACCCGGTGGCGGAGCACCTGGGCCGGCGTCAGCTCATCGACGTAGGCCAGCCACAGGTCGTCGCCGTCGCCCCCGGGACGGGCGGCCAGCGCCACCGTCCCGAGGCCGGGCAGGGTCAGCTCGCCCGCCTGGGCTCCGGTCTCCCGGTCGTGCGCGGTGACGACCGAGGCCACGTCGCGCTGCCAGGCCACGAACAGGTTCGCACCGGTGAGGGCCCAGTCGCAGAGCACGTCAGGACCCTCCGGCACGACCTCCTCCCACGTCCCCGGCGTGGCCACTTCCGCCCGCACCAGCCGCCCTCTCGGTGCGTCGACGTTGGTCCACAGCCACAGCCGGCCGTCGGCGGCCACGGAACCGCCGGCCTGGCCGTCGACCCCCTCCAGCACGGGCACGAAGTCCCACACCGGGGCGGCGAGGTCGCACAGGTACAGGTCGTTGCGGGGGGCGGTGCCCAGGCTGGCCGACACCGTCAGCCACCGCCCGTCCGCGCTGACCTCCACCCCGTAGTAGGTGGTCCGGTCCCGACCCTCGCCGAACACCACCTCGGCCTGGTCAAGTCCGACACCGAGCGGCAGGCGCCACACCCGCCGGTGGAAGGCCGCCTCCTCCTCGGCCAGACCGGGCAGGGTGGCCACCACGATCAGACCCGCTCCCTCCGCCATCCAGGCCAGGTTGCCGCCCCGCCCGAGGGACAGCGCCGGCCCCACCTCGGCGCCACTGTCGACCTCGCCGCTGTCAACCTCGATGATGTGCACGATCGCCTCCTCGCGCCCCCCCTCGTCGACGGCGTAGGCCAGGTGGCGACCCTCGGGCGATGGGGCGGCCCACTGCAGCACGACGTTGCCGTCGTTCGACAGCCGGGCGGGGTCGAGCACCACCCGCTCCGACCCGTCGGCCTCGGCCATTACCCAGACGGCCTGGTCCTGGCCCCGGAGCCGGCGGGGGAAGAACAGCCGATCGCCGCACGCCCGGGGCAGGCCCACCACCCCCGGGGTCAGAGCCTCCAGGCGCTGGCGCAGGTGGTCCCGGCTCGCCCACCGCTCCCGGTGCTCGGCGAACAGCGCGGCCTGGTCGGCCAGCCACCGTCGCACCTCAGGGTCGTCCTGGTCTTCGAGCCAGCGGTAGGGATCGGCGACCCGGTGGCCGCCGAGGTCTTCCACAAGCCCCAGCCGTGGTGCGTGCGGGTAGGGCATGGACAAGGCCCCGCTTCTCATGAAGGCCTTCTCATGAAGGCAGAGTAGGAGCATGCGCATCTGGCAGCTCACGCTGTGGCTGGCCGAGACGAACGCCTACGCCCTGGCCGCCGACGGCCCCGGCGGCGAGTGCGTGCTCGTCGACGCCCCTCCCGACCCGGCACCCATCCTCGGCCTGCTGGAGGAGCACGGGCTGCGGCTCGTGGCCCTGCTCAGCACCCACGGCCACAGCGACC
>JBBPYZ010000237.1:0-8278 GCA_038199465.1 Acidimicrobiales bacterium
ACCGGGGGCGCTGAAGCCCCCGCCACCGCCGCCGCCCCGGCCGAAGCCGCTGCCCAAGCCGCCGCCGAGCCGCCGCGCCTCGTCGTACTCCGTGCGCTTGGCCGGGGCGCCCAGGACGTCGTAGGCCGCCGAGACGTCCTTGAACCGGTCCTCGGCGGTCTTGTCGTTGGGGTTGGCGTCGGGGTGCAGCTTCTTGGCCAGCTTGCGGTAGGCGCTGGTGACGTCCTTCTCGGACGCGGCCGACGACACGCCGAGGACCTTGTAGTAGTCCTTCTCCAGCCACTCGCGCTGCACGGCCATGACGCCCTCGACTAGCCCCCGACGACCTTCACCATGGCCGGTCGCAGCACCCGCCCGCGCCAGCGCCAGCCGGCCCGCAGCACCTGGGCGACGGTCTGCACGTCGTCGTCCCCGGCCTCGTGCAGGACGGCGTCGTGCAACGTCGGGTCGAAGACGTCGCCGTCGGCGCCCACCCGCTCCAGGCCCTGCTTGGCCAGCTGGTCGACCAGGAGGCCGGCCACCTGGGCGACCGCGACGGCCCCGTGGACCCGGGCGGCGTCGACGGCGTCGAGGACGGGCAGCAGCCCCTCGACGAAGTCGCCGAGGGCCCGGTCGCCGGCCTCGGCCAGCTCTTTGTGCACCCGCTTGCGGTAGTTGTCGAAGTCGGCCTGGAGCCGCAGCAGGTGGTCGCGGAACTCGTCGCGCTCGCTGGTGGCCGCGGCCAGCACGTCCTCCAGGCTGACCTCGACCTTCTCGGCGACCTCCTCGACCTCGTCGACGACCTCGGCACCCGCGGCCCCGAAGCTGTGCGGCCCGTCGGGGGTGGCGTCGACGATCTCACCCTCGGCCGCCACCTCGTCGGAGCCGGCGCCCTCCGGCACCGCACCCTCGTCGGGCGCGGCCCCCTCCAAGCTGGCCTCGGCCTCGGCCGCAGCGCCCTCGGGCTGCACCAGATCAGGGCCCTGCGCCTCGTCCGGCCCGACAGCCCCGGTGCCTTCGGCCCGGCCCGGCCGCGACCCGGGGCTCGGTCGGGCGCGGTCGCCCCTCGTCCCGGGCATGTCCTAGGCCTTCGGGTCGTCGTCGACGATCTCGGCGTCGACGACCTCGTCGTCGCTCGCCCCCCCGGTGGCCCCGCCCGGTGCATCGGCGGCGCCGGCCGCCTGCTCGTACAGGCGCTTGCCCAGCTCCTGGCTGGAGCTGGCCAGCACCTCGGTCGCTCGTTTGATGGCCTCGAGGTCGGCGCCGAGCAGGCTCTCCCGGAGCGCCTTCAGGTTGGCCTCGACTTGCTCCTTCTCGGTGCCGGTGAACGAATCGGCCTGGTCCTTCAGCACCTTCTCGGTCTGGTACACCAGCGAGTCGGCGGTGTTGCGGACCTCGGCCTCATCCCGGCGCTGGCGGTCCTCCTCGGCGTGGGCCTCGGCGTCCTTCACCATCCGCTCGATGTCGTCCTTGGCCAGCGAGCTCTGTCCGCTGATCGTCATCGACTGCTCTTTGGAGGTGGCCCGGTCCTTTGCCGACACGTGCACGATGCCGTTGGCGTCGATGTCAAAGACGACCTCGATCTGGGGGATGCCCCGGGGCGTGGGCGGCAGGTCGACCAGCTGGAACTTGCCCAGCGTCTTGTTGTAGCTGGCCATCTCACGCTCGCCCTGCAGCACGTGGATCTCGACCGACGGCTGCATGTCCTCGGCCGTGGTGAACACCTCGGAGCGCCGGGTCGGGATGGTGGTGTTGCGCTCGATCAGCTTGGTCATCACGCCGCCCTTGGTCTCGATGCCGAGCGACAGGGGGGTGACGTCGAGGAGCAGGACGTCGGTGACCTCGCCCTTCAGCACGCCGGCCTGGATGGCGGCGCCGATGGCCACCACCTCGTCGGGGTTGACGCCCTTGTTGGCGTCGTTGCCGCTGAGCTCGCGCACCATCTCCTGGATGGCGGGCATGCGGGTGGAGCCCCCGACCAGCACGACGTGGTCGATCTGGCCCTTGGTCAGCCCGGAGTCCTCGATGGCCTGGGTGAACGGGCCCCGGCACCGCTCGACCAGGTCGGCGGTGAGGTCCTGGAACTTCGAGCGGGTGAGCTGGGTGTCGAGGTGCTTGGGCCCCTCCTGGGTGGCGGTGATGAACGGCAGGTTGATCTGGGTCGACTGGGTGCTCGACAGCTCGATCTTGGCCTTCTCAGCCGCCTCCTTCAGCCGCTGCATGGCCATCTTGTCGCTGGCCAGGTCGATGCCCTCGGATGCCTTGAACTGGGCGATCAGCCAGTCCATGACCCGCTGGTCCCAGTCGTCGCCGCCCAGCTGCACGTCGCCGTGGGTGGCCTTGACCTCGAACACGCCGTCGCCGATCTCCAGGACGGAGACGTCGAAGGTGCCGCCCCCGAGGTCGAAGACCAGGACGGTCTCGTCAGCCCCCTCCTTCTCCAGGCCGTAGGCCAGGGCGGCGGCGGTGGGCTCGTTGATGATGCGCAGCACCTCGAGGCCGGCCACCTGGCCCGCCTCCTTGGTGGCGGTGCGCTCGGCGTCGTTGAAGTAGGCCGGCACGGTGATGACGGCCTGGTTCACGGTGTCGCCCAGGTAGGCTTCGGCGTCGCGCTTCAACTTCTGCAGGATGCGGGCCGAGATCTCCTGAGGGTTGTACTTTTTGTCGTCGACCTCCATCGTCCAGCCCGTGCCCATGTGGCGCTTGACCGAGCGGATGGTGCGGTCGGGGTTGGTGATGGCCTGGCGCTTGGCCACCTCGCCCACCAGCACCTCGCCGTTCTTGGAGAACCCGACGATCGAGGGCGTGGTGCGCCCGCCCTCGGCGTTGGGGATGACCGTCGGCTCGCCTGCCTCGAGGGCGGCGACGACGGAGTTGGTGGTGCCGAGGTCAATGCCGACAGCCTTGGCCATGTGGGGGTTCCTCCCGGATGCTCTGCGATCGTTGGTTGCCACCACGATAGCGAGGTTGAGTCCGCTATTGACAACTTCCCTCAGCGGCATACCGGAGGGCCCTGGCTGCGGCGGCCCTACCTGCCCCGTCGCGGACCTAACCGAAGGTCCTTGGGTAGCCTGAACGGCACGGTGGCACGGCGACGGTTCCGGTCGGCAGAGGCGGCGGACGAGGAGGTTCCGGGCGTTACCAGCCTCGAGCCCCTGGCGGTGGGCGGGAGCTCGACCGTCTACCGCGCCTGGCAGCCCGGGCTCGACCGGTGGGTGGCGGTGAAGATCCCCAACATCATGCTGGCCAACGATCGGGCCCGGGCCAGGTTCGTGCGGGAGTGCAGCGTCGTCGGCCGCCTCACGGGCCACCCGAACATCGTCACCGTCCACGGTGCGGGCGCCACCCGCTCCGCTCGCCCGTTCCTCACCATGGACCTGTTCCCCAAGTCCTTGGCCGACGTCATCGCCGGGTCGCGACCTGTGCCGGTCGAGGAGGTCCTTCATCACGGGGTGAAGCTGGCCGGGGCGCTCGAGACGGCTCACCGAGCGGAGATCCTGCACCGGGACATCAAGCCCGAGAACGTGCTCCTCTCCTCGTACGGCCCTCACGGCGATCCCGTCCTCGCCGACTTCGGGATCGCCACGCTGGGTGAGGCGCGGGGCGCCACCGAGGCCTTCACCGCCTCGCACGCCGCGCCCGAGGTGCTGGACGGTCGATCGGCCACGGTGGCCGCCGACATCTACGGCCTCGGGTCGACCCTGTGGACGGCGCTGGCAGGCCGGCTCCCCTTCGGGGACGGTTCCGAGGGGCCCGCCAGGCTGATCCGCCGCGTGCTGGAGGAGCCCTTGCCCCCGCTGGGCCGGGACGACGTGCCTCCGGCGGTCGAGGAGGCGCTCAGGTGGGCGATGGCCAAACGGCCGGCGGAGCGGCCATCCAGCGCCGCGGTCTTCGGTCAGCGGCTGTGCGCTCTCCAGGCCGAGCTGAACCTTGCGGTCTCCGAGCTCGTGGTGCGGGACGACCCCGACCACCCGATCCTCTCGCGAGCGGCCGACGCTCCGACGGACCCAGGGGCACCGTCGCGCCGCCCGGCCCCGTGGGTTCTCGGCGTCGTCGCCGCGGGGCTGGTCCTTCTCCTGGCCAGCGTCTCGGTGATCGTCGCTCGAAGGACACCTTCGGTCTCCTGCATCATCGACGACCCCGTCCCCATCATCAGCGGCCGCCCCAGGGCTCACGCCACCAGCGCCCGCCCCGCCTCCCCCGGGCGCCGGCCGTCCAGTGACCGACCGAGCGCCGACCGACGTGGCCGTCACGACCGCCACAGGCGCCAGCGGCGCCAGGACACAGGAGGTGACCGTCACCTGGACAGCTCCGGCTGACCGCGTCGGCCTGCGTGGCTACCTGGTGGCCTACCGCGTCTCGACCGGTGGCAACCTGACCCGGAGCAGGTTCATCAACGATCCCGACGTCCTCAAAGCGACGTCCACGCTGGCCGGCATCGACCCCCGCTGCTTCGTCGTCGAGGCGATCTACAAAACCGGTCCGAGCGGCGTCTCAACCGAAGCCTGCACCTGACCCGGCGGTACGTCAGAGGTCATCAGTGGTGATCAGCCCGGTGGCCAGCGCGTGTTGGACCAGGACCCATCTCCGGTTCGCAGCCAGGTGCGCCCTCTCGCCCAGGAGGCCGCTGACGCCGGCGGCGGCCACACGCTTGCAGAGGTAGTCGAGCTTGCGGTTCAGCTTGGACGGTCGCCAGGCGAGGTTGGCCGCCACCTGCCGGTTGGACGGCAGCCTCTCCGGGCCTGCGTTCGGGTCGAGGAGGAAGGGCCGGGCCAGCTCCACCAGCAGGTCCCGCTCCTCCGCGGTGAGCACCACCTGGCCGTAGCGGGTGGTGGGCAGACCCCCGAGCGGCACCACCCGGGGAGCCGCGGGAGCCTCAGCCGCCGGCCGCGCCGCCTCGATCTCATACGGAAGGCCCCCGGCGGAGAAGCGAACGAACACATGACGCCAGGTCAAGGGCGACCGCTTGCCCCGAGGCAGCCGCACCAGCGTCCCGTCGTCACCCTCGAGCAGGAGCCCGATGGTGTCACTCAGGTTGACGACCCACCAGAGATCCCTCTGCCAGACGAACTGGCCGACGACCCGGTTGAGGTAGCGGTTGTCCTCGTCGACCACCACATCGGCGGCCCGCCCGAAGGTCAGACCGTCGTCGGAGGCGACGCGATGCTCAGCGCCGATGAAGCTCACCACCAGCTCATCCGCCACCATCGCCAAAGCCTAAGCGCCGCCTGATCGTGCACGGCTGGACAGCAACGCCATCCCTCGCCCTGCGTGACAGCGGCCTGCTGGACGGCACCAGGCGCTCCCCACGAGGGTCGCCTTGACCGGATCGGATGGAGGTCGCCGGTAGCCTGCATCCGGCCATGTCCACGCTCATCCTCCTTCGCCACGGTCGCAGCGACTGGAACGATCAGAACCTGTTCACAGGCTGGTGGGACGTCGACCTGTCCCCCGCCGGCGAGGCCGAGTCGGTCGAGGCCGGGCGCCAGATGGCCGAGGCCGGACTGCTGCCCGACGTGGTCCACACCAGCGTGCTGACCCGGGCCACCCGCAGCGCCTCCCTGGCCCTGGCCGCCTGCGGACGGTCCTGGGTGCCGGTGCGGCGCACCTGGCGGCTGAACGAGCGGCACTACGGCGCCCTGCAGGGGCTGGACAAGGCTGAGACGCTGGCCCGCCACGGCGAGGAGCAGTTCCAGCAGTGGCGACGGTCCTACGACGTGCCGCCGCCGCCGATCGAGCGGGGCAGCGCCTACGACGTGGCCGACGATCCCCGCTACGCCGATCTGCCGCCCGAGGTGGTGCCGACCACCGAGTGCCTGGCCGATGTCGTGGCCCGGATGGCGCCCTACTGGGCCGACGGCCTGGCTCCCGACCTGCGGGCCGGCCGGGTGGTGCTGGTCGCCGCCCACGGCAACAGCCTGCGGGCCCTGGTCAAGCAGCTCGAGGGCATCTCCGACGCCGACATCGCCACCCTCAACCTGGCCACCGGGGTCCCCCGGGTCTACGACATCGGCCCCGACCTGCACCCCACCGGCCCCGGCCGGGACCTGGGCGACCCCGAGGAGGTCGCCCGCCGGGCCGCCGCCGTCGCCGCCCAGGGCAAGGGCTGAGCTGCCTCTGAGGCTGGGGGTAGCCTGACCCGGCAAGTTCGAACGACGTTGGTGTGCCGGGAAGCCTGGTCGGCGGGAGAACCAGTGACCGACGCGCCCACCACAATCAGCCGCCGCGAGAGCGTGAAGGACTTCCTCGCCACCGAGGCGGCCTCGGGCACCGTGCTCGTCCTCCTCGCCATCGTGGCCCTCATCTGGGCCAACGGACCGGCGGCCGAGGAGTACGAGTCGCTCTTCGCCACCCAGCTCGGGCCGCTCGACCTGCACACCTGGGTGAACGACGGGCTGATGGCCCTGTTCTTCCTCGTCGTCGGGCTCGAGATCAAGCGCGAGCTGGTCATCGGCGAGCTGCAGGACCGGCGGGCGGCGGCCCTGCCGGCACTGGCCGCGCTGGGCGGGATGGTGGTGCCGGCCCTGCTGTTCCTGGCCCTGGCCGGCGACGGGGCCCGGCGCGGCTGGGGGGCACCCATGGCCACCGACATCGCCTTCGCCCTCGGGGTCATCGGACTGCTCGGCAAACGGGTGCCCTCGGCGGCCCGGCTGTTCCTTCTCACGCTGGCCATCGTCGACGACCTCGGGGCCATCGCCGTCATCGCCGTCGTCTACTCAGGCACGATCAACCTGGTCTGGCTGGCCGGCGCGGCGGTCGCCGTGCTCGGTGTCGCCCTCCTCAAGGGCCGGTGGTGGGCGCTGGTCACGCTCGGCCCCGTGGCCTGGTGGTGCACCCACGAGTCCGGTGTGCACGCCACCATCGCCGGCGTGGCTCTGGGGCTGGTCATCCCGGTCAGCCGGGGCGAGGGCTACGAGCACCGCATGCATCCCTACACGTCGTTCCTGGTGGTGCCCATCTTTGCCCTGGCCAACGCCGGGGTGGTGCTGTCGGGCGCCTTTGACGCCCCCGGCGCCGGTCGGCTCGCCGTGGCCGTCGGCGTCGGCCTGGTGATCGGGAAGCTGGTAGGTGTGGCCGGGGCCACCTGGCTCGCCCTGCGCCTGCGGGTCGGCGTCCTGCCCGAAGGCATGGGGGCCGGCCATGTGATCGGGATCGCGGCCATGGCCGGCATCGGCTTCACCGTGTCGTTGTTCGTGGTCGACCTCGCCTACCTCCGGGCGCCAGCGCTGGCCGCCGGCGCCAAGATCGGGGTGCTGACCGCCTCGGTCACGGCCGCCGCCCTCGGCGCCGCCCTGCTGTACCGGGTGCGTCCGCAGGCGGTCTCAACCGAGGACCAGGTCGAGGTCGACTCTTGACGTCGAGGACGGCCCGTCAGGCCTCACGTCGGGCGGCGGCGCAGCCCGGCTCGAGGAGGTAGCCCCGGCTGCGCACGGTGCGGATGGCCAGCTGCACCCCTTCCAGGCGGCGGCGCAGGCGCAGCACGTGGACGTCGAGGGCGTTGCGGCCGGGCGCACCGTCGGGCCAGCCGGCCCGGCTGAGGATGTCGCGGCTGACCACGGCGCCGAAGCGGTCGAGCAGCGCCCGGGTGAGCCGACCCTCGACCGGCGGCAGCGACACCCACGCAGAGCCGAAGCGGAGCACGCCATCGCCGTCGAGAAGCGGTGTGGCCCCGGTCCGGGCCCGGGCGGCCAGGGTCGCCATGCGCACCTGGACGTCAACCTCGGAGGCGGGGGCCCGCACCCAGTCCTCGAGGGGGTCGACACCGAACGGCGGCTCGGCCCCCTGCTCGACCAGGAGGAGGCGGGGCTGTCGATCGGCGGCGATCCTCTCCCTGCGCTGGGACTCATCCGGCCAGCGCACCAGCACCACGTCCACGCCGAGGGAACCTAAGGGTGTCGCGTTGCGTGCACGTTTCGTCGCCGTGAACGGTGGCGCGGCGTTCACCGCCACCGGCCCTGGGCCGGTCGGCCGGGAGTGCGGTTCGAGCATGGCCCCGGCTGTCGGACAGGGACTACGTTGCCGGCCAATGGCAGGACCGAGGCTCAAGCCACACCACCTGGCCCTGACCGTCGGGATCGCCTTCGCCGGGCTCACCGTCGCCTCGGGCACCGCCGCCGCCCTGCTCGGCTGGGACGACGACGAGCCGGTGTCCCGACCCGTCTTCTCCAACATCGGTGGCCCGCTCCAGGCCCTGTTCTACGTCAGCACCTTCGTGGCCTTCATCACCGTGGGCTGGACCTTCGCCCAGCGCTTCAAGGGCTACGAGCGGGGCACCCCCGACGACCGGCGCACCACCTCC
>JBBPYZ010000238.1:0-2964 GCA_038199465.1 Acidimicrobiales bacterium
CCCCTGTTCGACTGGATCGAAGCCACCGAGCCCGACCTCTTCGACTGATTCACCGGCCCGGGGGGGCCGGTCGGGGTCAGGGAACTACGGAACCACCACCACCGAACCCTCGGCGTGATCGGCGACCTGCTGGCTCACCGAGCCGAGGAGCAGGCGGCCAAAGGCGCCGTGGCCGCGAGACCCGACGACGATGAGGTCCGAGGGACCAGCGGTGGACAGGAGGGCCAGGGTCGGGACGGCGTTGACCAGCCGCCTATCGACCGAGGGGGGCGCGTCGCTGGCGAGATCAGCCACCGCCGAGTTCAGGAGGCGTCGGCCCTCTTCCTGGAGCGGTCGGAGATCGGGGTCCGCACTCCCCACTCCGTACGCCGTTCCGGGAACCCCCCAGGAGTGAACCACGGTCAGGGGCCGTTCCCACCGCCGAGCCTCGGCTGCCGCCCACCTCAAGGCGCTGGTGGCGTTGGCGGAACCGTCGGTCCCGACAACGATGCTGTCGACCGAAGCGCCACCTCCGGCCGCAGCGGACCGGCGGACCACGGCGATGGGGACGGTGGCGTGACGCAGGCAGCGCTGGCTCACCGATCCCATGAGCAGGCCCCGGAACCCGCCTGCTCCCCGCGCCCCCACCACCAGGAGCTCAGCCCCGTCGGCCACCTGCAGCAAGGCCCGGGCCGGTGAATCCGACACCGCTCGGCGACCGCTGTCAGCGCCGACGTCGACGCCGACCGCCGCTTCGACCATCTCATCGAGGGCCGCCTTGGCCTCCGACCACCCGTAGCCGAGGTCGAAGCCCTCTCGGTCGGCGGGCCGGTGCTGGTCGCGCCACCCCCAAGCGAGGACGGCGGTGAGCGTCGCCTCGCTGCGCTCGGCCTCGGCGACGGCCCAGCGGAGGGCTTCGGCCGCCTCATCCGAGCCATCCACACCGACGACGATCTGTCCCATGGGCGCCAGGGTTCCAAGCCCGGAACGCCGAGCCCAGGGCCTTTCGGCCTTCGCCGGCGGGCCGTTCGCCCTCGACGCGCCGATCTTGCTCCCGCCGCATTGACCCGCTGGTCAAGAGGGGCTAGGCACCCGGGGATGGACTGGCCCCTCAAGTTCGGCATCTTCCTGGCCCCGTTCCACCCGGTGGGGCAGAACCCCACGCTGGCCCTGCACGACGACCTGGCCTGGATCGAGCACCTCGACCGGCTGGGCTACGACGAGGCCTGGTTCGGTGAGCACCACTCGGCCGGGTACGAGATCATCGCCTCCCCCGAGGTGTTCATCGCCACCGCCGCCGAGCGCACCTCCCGCATCCGGCTGGGCACCGGGGTCAGCTCCCTCCCCTACCACCACCCGTTCATGCTGGCCGACCGCATGGTGCTGCTCGATCACCTCACCCGGGGCCGGGCCATGCTCGGGTGCGGGCCGGGGGCGCTGCCCTCGGACGCCTACATGATGGGCATCGACGTCGGGCGGCAGCGGGACATGATGGAAGAGGGGCTCGAGGCCATACTGGCGCTGCTGGCCGGCGAGACGGTCACCAGGTCCACCGACTGGTTCACCCTGAACGAGGCCCGCCTCCAGCTCCTTCCCTACACCCGGCCGCGATTCGAGGTCGCCGTGGCCGCCCAGGTCTCCCCCGCCGGCCCCCGGGCGGCGGGGCGCTTCGGCGCCGGGCTGCTGTCCATCGGCGCCACCACGGCCAGCGGCTTCGACCTGCTCGGCTCCCACTGGCAGGTGATGGAGGAGCGCTCGGCCGAGTTCGGCACCACCGTGGACCGCCAGGAGTGGCGCCTGGTGGGGCCCATCCACATCGCCGAGACCAGGGAGCAGGCCTACCGCGACGTCGAGTTCGGGCTGGCCGACTGGGTCGACTACTTCCAGCGGGTGGCCGCCCTCCCCCTGGCTCCGGACACCACCAACGCCACCGAGCTGGCCGACGCCATGAACGCCTCGGGCATCGCCGTGGTGGGCACCCCGGACGACGCCGCCGAGCAGATCCAGCGGCTCATCGACCAGTCCGGCGGGTTCGGGACCTTCCTGTGCATGGGCCACGACTGGGCCGACCGGGCCGCCACCCACCGCTCCTACACCCTGCTGGCCCGAGAGGTGTTTCCCCGGTTCCAGGGGTCAGCGGGTTCCCTGGAGCGGTCCCGGGACTGGGCCGCCGAGAACCGGCCCACCTTCATCGGCGCCGCCACCGGTGCGGTGATGGACGCCGTGCAGAAGCACCACGCCGAGCGGGAGGAGCGCAGCAGCGGCGCCCCGGCCGGATCCGAGGTCGATGCGGCCGGCGAGACCGCCGACGTGGCCTCGCCTTCCTGACCGGGCGTCGGAGCGGCGGCCCAGGCGACGATGAAAGGGACGTGAGCCAGCCCGAGCCCGCCGAGCCCGGCCCCGGCGACGCACTGCTGGCCCTGTACGACCGGGCCCTGCCCCAGGTGTACGGCTACCTCGTGCCCCGGTGCGGGAACGTGACCGTGGCCGAGGACCTGACTGCGGAAACCTTCCTGGCCGCCGTCGACGCCGCGCAGCGAGGATCGGTGCCGGACCTCACCGTGGCGTGGCTGGTGGGCGTGGCCCGCCACAAGCTGGTGGACAACCGCGCCGCCAGGCCCGGGAGGAGCGCAAGTTGTCCCGGGTGGGGGGTGAGCCGCCCGCCGAGGAAGACCCCTGGGACGCTCATCTCGACGCCGCCCACGCCCGGGAGGTGCTGGGGGGGCTGGGGGGTCACCACCGGGCGGCGCTCACCCTGCGCTACCTCGACGGGCTGGCTGTCCCCGAGGTGGCCGAGCACCTGGGCCGCACCGTCCACGCCACCGAGGCCCCGCTGGTGCGGGCCCGGGGCGCCTCAGCGCCGTGACCAACGACCCCGAGGCCACCGTCGGCCACGCCGAGCTACGGATCGGGGACTCGGCGGCGATGCTCTCAGACGAGTGGCCCGAGGGTGGCGTGCTCAGCCCCACCACCCTCGGCGGCGCC
>JBBPYZ010000239.1:0-5009 GCA_038199465.1 Acidimicrobiales bacterium
GAGCTCGACCCGGCCCGCACCGCGGCCCTGGTGGCCAGCCTGCCGGGCGGCCAGGCCCTGCTCACCACCGCCGGTGACATCCCCCCGGGCATCGCCGCCGCGGCCACCGTTCGGATCTCCGGCGGCCGGCTCGAGACCTGCGAGCGTCCACGTCGTCGCCAGGCGCCGAGGGCCTCTCCTGGGCCCACCACCCGCCGGACCCTCGTGCGGCGACGACGCCGTGCTTGCGCAGGACCCTGGCGCGAGGGTGGGGGCATGGCCGATGACGACCCGACCGGTGCAGGTCTGCCTGGCAGCGAGGTCGGTTGGCCCTATCGGCCGGCCCAGCCCGACCGTGGCTCGTCGGCCACGCCGCCCTGGGCTCAGCCGGCCCCGCCGACGGACCACTCCTCAGCCCCGCCCCCCCTCCTGAAGCCGCCGGAGCCGCCGGTCGGAGTCGCGGCGCGACCGGATCGGCGGCGGCTGGGAGTGGTCGCCGCCGCCGCCGTCCTGCTGGTCGGGACCGTGGCCGCAATCGTTCTGGTCACCCGGGGCGGCGACGAGGGTGCCCGCCCGGACAGCGGTGGGGCCCCGAGCCGTGCCGGGCGGGCGCCGGCCCCGAGCCGCGCCGGGCGGCCGCCGGCCCCGAGCCCCGGGGTCAGCTCGCCCGCGGCCGGCCGCCCGGGGGCGGAGCTGACGCTTCTGGGCGGCCGGGTGGTGGTGGCGGCCCGACCCGGCTGGGAGGCCCTGGAGTCCTCGGACGACAACGCCTCGGTCCGCCTGCCGCTGACGACGTCGACGGGGCGTGAGGTCCTGGCCACCCTCACCATCGTCACCCTGTCGGGCCCCTCGGCCTTCGACAGCGCGCTGAGGGTCGACGGCGGCACCTCCTTCGAGCTCACGGGCACCGACGGGCCCTTCCGCGTCACCGTCCAGCCGGGTCTTGCCGCCCGCATCGCCGCCGGCGCCGCCCGGCCCAAGGGTGCCTTCTTCCTCAACCTCAGCATCTTCGCCCTCGACGGCGGGCCGCTCGACGCTGCCACTCTGCGCACCCTCTTCACCGATGAGGTCGCCCCCGCCCTCAGCTTTCCTTGAGCGTGGTGAGGGGTCCACCTGAAGGTCGGCACTGGGGTGGCGCCTGAGCGGCTACAGCGCCTCGGGCACGTTGAGCCAGGCGTCGAAGTGCGGGCAGGCCGCCCGGATCGTGGGCAGGCCGATCGCCGCCACCAGGGACGGTCCGTCCGAGGTCTTGGCGAACCGTGGCCAGGCCGCCTTGATCCGCGCCGCCG
This sequence comes from Acidimicrobiales bacterium, assembly GCA_038199465.1. GTDB lineage: Bacteria > Actinomycetota > Acidimicrobiia > Acidimicrobiales > JAUJNH01 > JAUJNH01. Next base: position 1,269 of record JBBPYZ010000239.1, read on the forward strand.
GATGGGTCGCCACCCCCTGGTTCACCAGCTCTGGTCCTCCAGCCGAGGACACCGCGGCCGAGAGCACGGCGGCGACACCAGGGTTTCCGGAGCGGGCGGCCACGGCCGCCGGATCGGCCAGGAGCAGTGCTTCGGCCTCGTGGACCTGGAGGTGGGGCAGGAACCTGAGATCGTCGACGGCGTGCTGCATCGCCTCCTCCAGGTGCCGGGCCAGGGCGACATCCCGCACGCCGGGCGGCACCGGGAGACCCGGGCCGTCCTCGGGGTAGCCGTACAGATCGATCATCGTGGTGACCGCAGCCGCCCTGCGGTCAGCGAGCGCGGGCTCGATCTCCCGCAGGTAGTGCTTCCACCGGCCTCCTCCGCGGTGGGCCCTCCCTCCGGCCGGACGTTTGGTCTTCACCACCCAGGGCACGAGGAGGATGCCCCAGGCCTGGAGGTGGAGCCCGATCGTCTGCTTGGCGATGGCCTCCTCGGTCTGGCCTTCGCAGACGACATAGACACGTCGAGGAGGTGGGGTCACGTCCAGGCCGGGCGACCCCCGAGGATGTTCTTCTCCCACAGCTCCCCGACGGCGAAGTCCTCCAGCCAGCTCTGGATCGAAGATGGCTCGATCTGGGTGAAGGTGCTGGTGCCCCCGTGCCGCTCGGCGACGATGACGTCCTCTACGTCCAGGTTGTTCAGCAGGGTGACCGACGGGTGGCGACGATGACCTGGGCGGTGCTGGCGGTGCTGCGGAGCAGGTCGGCCAGCTGCACGATGGCCGCGGGGTGCAGACCCAGCTCGGGCTCGTCGATGACCACAAGTGACGGCGGGTTGGGCTGAAGGAGGAGGGTGGCCAGGGACATGAAGCGGAGCGTGCCGTCACTCAGCGCCTCCGGCCCCCAGCGGCCTTCGCCATCGGTGTGGCGCCAGGCAAGCCGCAGGAATTCGGGGTTCAGGTCGTCGGGTTCGAGGATGAAGTCGTCGAAGAACGGGGCGACGAGGCGCACGGCATCACGGATGCGCAGGTAGGCGGCGGCGTCCTTCTGCTTGAGGGCCCACAGGAAAGGACCGAGGTTTCCCGCATCTCGGGCCAGCTCCACCCGGTCGGCCAACGGCTGAGGCTGGTGCACCCGAGCGGCCGGAGACGTGTCGTGGAAGTGGAACCGCCTCCAGCCGCCCAGAGTGGCCAGTGCCCAGGCAGCGGCGCCTCGCCCATGATCTGCGGCCTCCTCGGCCAGCCTCGACTCGGGGTGACCGACGCCGAGCCGTAGCTCGAATGGCCGCTCCAAGCCCGGTTGCTGCCACCAACACCGCTCACGCGAGGAGAACAGTCCCCCTCGATCGTCTGGCACCAGTCGAGCCTCGTAGGCGTTCTTCCCGACCTGGACCCGGAGGTGGAGCTCCCGGGTGACCCGACGCCCCCAGTGCAGCAGCTGCTCGGCTCCTCCCGCTCGGGCGGTGAACAGCCGCAGCTGCTCGGTGTGGATGGCCCCGAGGAGGTCGAAGACCTCGAGGAGGTTGCTCTTGCCCGAGCCGTTGGCACCGATCAGCACGTTCATCGGACGGAGGGCCAGGTCGAGGCGGCGGATCGAGCGGTACCCCTCAACCACGAGCCGGTCAAGCCGCTGGACGTCCACGGCCAGAATCCTACGACCGGCTCGTGACAGCGATCCTCAGGTATCCGACCCCGGGCGACCGGCTCGCCAACCCCAGGTGTGGTCGGCTGGTAGAACCGACGCGGTGAGCACGTGGCGCTCGGATGGGGAGTCCGAGCCGCAGGCCCTCGGGGTCAGCCTCGACCGGGTGGCGGCCCGCCTCGGGGGTGGGTCGGCCCGGGGCCTGGGGGCGCTGTACGACCGGTGGGAGGACATCGTCGGGGTGGCGGCCGCCGCCCACGCCCAGCCCGGGGCCCTGCGGCGGGGCCGGCTGGTGGTCGAGGTCGACCACCCGGCCTGGGCCACCAGCCTGGCCCACCTCGAGGCCACCCTCCTGCGCCGGGCAGCCGAGGTCGCCGGCCCCGGGATCGTCGAGGCCGTCGACTGGCGGGTCCGGCCCCGCTGAGCCGGAGGTGGCGCCCGCCCGCTGACGGGCGCTGGAAGGCGGTCGGGGGCCGCCTGCGCCGAGCGACCCTGACCCGATGGCGGATCGGGCGCCAGCGGCCCCGCCACCGGCCGCTGGGGGCCGCTGCGGCATCGCCGTGCTGTCACGGGCGACGGGTACACTGAGGGAGCGGTTCCCGGCTTCCCGCCCCTCAGGGATCCCCCTCATCGACGTCTGGAAAGGCGCGCCCTCCCGCATGCCCGAAACCTCTGCCGCCCCCCCGGTGTCCACCGCCTACAGCGCCAACCAGATGACGGTCCTGTCGGGCCTCGACCCGGTGCGCCGCCGCCCCGGCATGTACATCGGCTCCACCGGGCTCAACGGCCTGCACCATTTGGTCTGGGAGGTGGTCGACAACTCCGTCGACGAGGCCATGGCCGGGTTCGCCCACCGCATCTCGGTCACCCTCATGGCCGACGGCGGCTGCCGGGTCGAGGACGACGGCCGGGGCATCCCCACCGACCTCAACACCCGCGAGAAGATGACCGGGGTCGAGATCGCCCTCACCAAGCTCCACGGCGGCGGCAAGTTCGAGGGCAAGGCCTACCAGGTGTCCGGCGGCCTCCACGGGGTGGGGGTCAGCGTGGTCAACGCCCTGTCCATCCGTACCCTGGTCGAGGTCTACCAGTACGGCAGGCACCACAGGATTGAGTTCCGCAACGGGGGCCGGCCGGCCACCAAGCTGGAGGTGGTGGGCGATGCCCCCGCCCGCCGGGGCGAGCCGGCCACCGGCACCGTCGTCACCTTCTGGCCCGACCCCACCGTGTTCGCCTCCGAGGGCACCGAGTTCCGGGCCACCACCGTGCTCGAGCGCCTCGAGACCATGGCTTTCCTCAACAAAGGCCTGGAGATCCGCTTCGTCGACGAGCGGCCCGACCGCCAGGACAGCCGGATCTTCAAGTACGACCGCGGCATCGTCGACTACGTCGGCCACATCAACGCCTCGAAGGAGGCGCTTTTCAAGCGGGTCGGCCACTACTCGGTGGCCGAGGCCGAGATGGAGTGCGAGATCGCCTTCCAGTGGAACACCGGCTACCACGAAGGCATCTACAGCTACGCCAACGGCATCTCCACCACCGAGGGCGGGATGCACGAGGAGGGCTTCAAGAAGGGCCTCACCGTTGTCGCCAACAAGTACGCCCGGGGCCGGGGACTGCTGAAGGACAAGGACGAGAACCTGGCCGGCGAGGATGTGCGCGAGGGCCTCACCGCCATCATCTCGGTGAAGCTGCGTGAACCGCAGTTCGAGGGCCAGACCAAGGCCAAGCTGGGCAACGTCCCGGTGCGGTCGATGGTCGAGAAGGCCACCAACGACAAGCTGTTCGAGTGGCTGCAGGAGCACCCGAACGAGGCCAAGGCCATCATCTCAAAGTCCCGCGACGCGGCCCAGGCCCGCCAGGCGGCCAAAAAGGCGCGCGAGGCGGTGCGGCGCAAGAGCGCCCTCGAAGGCGCCGGCATGCCCGACAAGCTGGCCGACTGCGCCCGCGGCACCAAGCCCGACGACGCCGAGCTGTTCATCGTCGAGGGCGACTCGGCCGGCGGCTCGGCCAAGCAGGCCCGCAACCCCACCCTCCTGGCCATCCTGCCGATCCGGGGCAAGATCCTCAACTTCGAAAAGGCCCGGATCGACCGGATGCTGAAGAACAACGAGATCCA
>JBBPYZ010000240.1:0-9515 GCA_038199465.1 Acidimicrobiales bacterium
GGAACGATCTGTTCGAGGGGCAGTGCAGCGCGGCGTAGGCGCCGGCGCGGGCGTCGGGCCGGGGCGTGTGGGGGCGGGGCGGGTCGTAGGCCAGCCGGGGGGCCGACCAGGCGGGGCTGTCGCCCCCGTCCCGCCCCGGCTCGCCGGTGCGCCCCCGCCCGTCGGAGCGGCGCTCGTCCGGCCGGTCCGACAGGGCGGCGTTGATCTCCTGCCAGCTGAGGTCGGGGCGCTGGTCCCATCCCATGGGACGAGCCACCATAGTCGAACACCTGTTCGCACTGTGCTCCGCCGAGCCGCCACCTCCGTCCATCCCGTCCCCTCTGAGGAACCAGGAGGCCACCACCGAGGCCTTGGTTCCTCAGAGGCGGAGAGGCCGTCAGAAACGCCAGGTCCGATGACTCTGAGGAACTGCAGACTCGCAGGTGGGGCTGCAGCTCCTCAGAGGGGACGATTTCGGACGGGCGATGGCGGCCGGTGCTCTCGTCGCCGCCCGGGTGGGGGCAGGATGGGGGCATGTGCCGGAGCATCCGACCGTTGCACCGGGCCGAGGTCGAACCGACCCCGCTCGACGTGCGCGACGCCGCCGTCCAGTACGTCCGCAAGCTGTCGGGGATCCGCTCCCCCTCACGAGCCGACGCCCCCGCCTTCGAGGCCGCGGTCGAGGAGGTGGCGGCCACCACCGCCCGCCTGCTGGCCGCCCTGCGCCCCGCTCCCCCCGTCCCCGGCCGGATCCCCCTGCGCCACCTCCACCCGTGACGTTGCGGATCCTGCACCTCACCTTCGACTGCGCCGACCCCGGTGCCCTGGCCGACTTCTGGTGCGCCGCCCTGGGCTACGAGCGCACTCCGTTGGGTGACAAGAACGGGGCCGAGGCGGCGCCCCCCGACGGCGTCGAGACCCCAAGCTTGCAGTTCATCAAGGTGCCCGAGCCGAAGGCAGCCAAGAACCGGCTCCACATCGACCTCGCCGTCCCCGACCGCGATGGCGTGGTGCGGCGCATGCTCGACCTTGGGGCCACCAAGGTGGGTGAGTACGACGAGTGGGGCACCCAGTGGGTCACCCTGCGCGATCCCGAGGGCAACGAGGTGTGCATCGCCCGCGACCCTCGCACCGCCGAGGGCTGAAGCAGGCCAGCGCGCTCGAGGCGGCGCCTGTCTCCCGCGTCCGCCCGTCGGTGGCGGCGCGGCCACCCAGTTCGCACCGCCGGTGACCGGCGCCCGGCTGCGAACCCTCAGGGTTGGGGACGCGACCAGGTGCGGGCCAGGGCGGTACCTGGGGGTAGGCCGTCCCACACCTCCGCCACCTCGGCGAGCGCGACACGCAGCCGGCCGATGGTCGCCTCATCCACCTCCGAGGGCGGGGCCGTGCCGGAAGCGACGCAGGCGGCGGTCACCGCCTCGCATCGGTCGGCGTCGCTGGTGTGGATCTGCGAGCCGTGGCCGGTCAGGACGCTCACCACGGCCTCGGCCTGCAGCAGCTGGCTCGGGTCGTGCCCGCCGACGGGGGCCTTCGGCGTTCCACCCGCGGCCACGAGCCCCCAGAAGCCAAGGTCCAACCCCAGCGCGGCCTCGACCACGAGGTGGGCCAGGTCGTGCGGCGGCCCGGCCACGCTCGGCCAGATCCGGAACGACACCTCCGAGCCGTCACCGCGGGTGACGTACACCCGGTCGGGGCCCTCTCCCTCTCCGCCGCGCACGAAGGCCATGGTTGCGGGCACGGCCTGGCATCCTGCTGCACCTGATGTCCGCATGGAAGGAGGTTTTCCGCTCCAACGAGCTCGGCGCTCTCCCCGAGCGGGTCGTGGTCGACGGGCGGGAGATCGTGCTGTGGCGCCTCCCCGACGGCGAGGTGGCCGCCCTCGACGACCGCTGCGCCCACCAGGCCATGCGCCTGTCCATCGGCACCGCCCTTCCCGACGGCTGCCTGGTCTGCGTGGCCCACGGCTGGACCTTCCGCCCCGACGGCACCAACGCCCTCTCCCCCGGCGGTCCCGGCGTGCGTGCCCACCAGGCCCACGACGACGGTGTGGTCATCCGGGTCCGCCTCTCGCGCTGACCGCTCCGGCGGAGGGCCGAACGTCCGGTCGGGTAGCCGCCGGTCAGCGACGACGAGGTAGCGCACGTGGGCTTCTGGACACCGCCTGATGTCAGCTACGCCCGCCAGGCCCCCGCGCCAGCTGCCATGAAGCCCACCCTCCCGATGGTTGCCGGCTGTGCGTCGCCCACGACTGGACCTTCCGCCCCGACGGCACCAGCATCGGCCCCGGCGGTCGTGCCGTCGGCCCACGCAATCGTCGTGGTCTGGTGGCCTGGTGGCCTGACGGCAGGCAAGCCGAACCGCGGAGGTACATCAAAATTGGAATACTTTTCCGAGGGCTGGGGGAAGACGTTTATTGGCTCATTCTACATCCTGGGTTAATCTGGGTTCGATGACTTCAATTGAGATAGAGATCGCTCGACTTAAACTTCTGCGCATGCTCCGGGCCGCACAGCCCAAGAATGAGCACCATGACGCGGAACGCCTTGCGGCAGCAATTGCTGCGCTCACAGACCACCATATGGAGGATTTCATCCTCCTCCTACGGTCGGCGACGGGCCTCCTTGACCACCCTGATCCAGAGCCTGTGGTGGAACGAGCAGAGGCAAATCGTGCTTGTTGAGCCACGAAGGTAGGCAAGGTACCTTGCACCACATGGTCGTGGAGGACTAGGGTTTGGCAGCCCAGCAACCGCACATCGCTTCCAGCGCCCGCAAGCATGGTGTCGTCGACGAGACGATCCTCCATGCGTTCAACAACCCCTCAGTACAGAAGACCTCGACGAGGGCATGACCATGCTCATCGGGCCCGACCACGCCGGCAACCTCTACGAGATCGGTGTCATCGGTTCCGAGGAGGAGGGTCCGGTCATCGTCCACGCCATGCCCGCACGAGCCAAGTACCTCAGGTGATGCCATGCCCCGCAGCCTCAAGGAGATCCTCGACCAGGCCGACGACCTCGCCGCCCGCTTCGAGGATCACAACCCCACCGATGTGAAGGACGCCGCCGCGCTGCGGGCCCTGCGGGCCGCGTTCCGGGAACGCGCCGAGGGTGACGCCCGCCTCGCTGCTGCTGTCTCTGCGGCCCGCGCCGACGGGCACTCCTGGGCGGCCATCGGCGCCATGATCGGCACCTCAGGCGAGGCCGCTCGGCAGCGCTACGGGAAACCGGCACCGCATCGCTGACCGGCGACGCCTGTCCGGGGGTCGGATCACACCGCCATGACGCCGGGGCGGCGACCGAAGGTTCCTCGCGGTCAGTCATAGACGGCTTCCAACCACCAACGACACTGGTCGCAGGCCAGGAGGAGGGCGGTGCCGCAGCGGCCGGTGACCTGGAGGCGGGCCAGGCGGGTAGCGGCGGCCGGGTCCCACCAGCGCTCCTCGACCGGCCACGGGCCGGCCCAGGCCTCCACCTCGAGGGTGCCGGCTGACCACGCCACCCGGGCCGGGGCGGCGCTGACCAGGCCGCGCCCCGACACCACGACCGGAGCGCCGGTGACGTCGACCACCTCGGCCGGTTCCCGCTCGGGGGGCACCACGGCCGGCGGCGGCCCCGGGATGCGGCCCGGCCAGGGCGGCACCTCACCGGCCGCGGTCCCCATACCCCGCTTGGGACGGCGCACCGGGCGCTCGGCCTCCTCCGGGAGATCGGTCACCGGGCGCTCTGATCCCCGCTCTGCGGGGCCGGCGGGGCCGAGCTCGATGGCCGCCCGCCTGGGCTGGCCACCGAGCTGGGCCGGCTCGCGGGGGTCGCCCCACGGGACCAGGGTGGCGCAGGGCAACGGCCGCCGCCCGCCCGAGAGCACCGCCGTGACTACCGCGACCGGCCCCAGCAGGCCCTGGACCCGGGCCAGCGCCCGGGCCGCCCGCTCGTCGGCCTCGGCGTCGCCCCCCCAGAACCCCAGCTGGCGGCCACCCCCGGGCACCACCTCCTCGGGTACCAGCCGCAGCAGCGTGAGCCCACCCCCCTCGGCCCGGCCGCCCACATCCTGTGTCTCCCGCCGTGTGTCGAGGCTCGCTCGAGTCCTGGGCTCCCCACTCTGCTCGGCCGTTCGGGCCGCGGCTTCGCTCGGCGCGGCCACTCGGGCCGAGGTGGTGAGCCAGCCGTCCAGCTGCCAGCGCACCCGTTCGGCGGTGGCCCCGGGGGTGAAGCGGCCCTCGTGGCGCCACACCCGGCTGAGGCGCTCGCCGTCGGTGGTCACCGCCTCGATGGTGAGGCGGGTGCAAGCCAGGCCCTGGGCCTCCAACCGGTCGTGCAGGTCGGCCGCCAGCGTGCGGGCGGCGAAGGCGGCGGTGTCGACCCGGTCGGCCGGAGGGTCGAGGATCACCTCGGCCGCCAGGTCGGGCGGTGGGTCTCGGGCGTCCAGCGGCCGGTCGTCCAGCCCGTTGGCCCGCCGCCAGGCCACCCCGCCGGCGGCACCGAAGCGGGCCACCACGTCGACCTCGGGGAGGGCCGCCACCGCCCCCAGCGTCCGCAGCCCGAGCCGCACCAGCAGCGACGCCAGCTCTGCCATGCCTCCAGCGCCGGCGGGCGCCGCCCACCCCGGGTCGTCGCCCAGGGCCGAGACCGGCAGGTCGGCCAGGAAGGCCGGGGTGCCCCCCTCGGCCAGGACCAGGACGGGCCCGCCCCCGGCGGTGGCCCGTGCCGCCAGCGAGGCGGCAAAGGCGCCGTCGGCCACCCCGGCCCCGACATGGGCGGCGGCGCCCCCCAGCACCTCCTGCACCGCCGCCACCAGCCGGGCGGCCAGGGGCTTGTCGCCGCCGAAGTAGCGGGACGGGCCCCGGGTGGCCACCGAGGACAGGCCGGGCCGGGTCAGCTCCACCCGGGGGGCGAACGCCTCGACGGCGGCGGCCACCGGCTCAAAGGCGCGGGCATCCCGGGCCGGATCGTGGGGCAGGACGGTGAGGGACGGGCAGCGGGACTCGGCGTCACGCCGGCGCATGCCCCGGCGCACCCCCTCGACCCGGGCCGCCGACGTGCACGCCAGGATCCGCCCCCCGTGCAGGACCACCGCCGGCTCCTCGGGCGACACCCCGGCCGCCACCAGCGGCCAGTCGGCACACCACAGCGCCAGGGTGCGCGCCGCCCCCGCCCACGGCCGCACCGCCGAGACGGGAGGGCCAGCACTGCTCCTCCCCCCACGCCACACCTGCTCCTCCCGCTCGGAGGGGCCGCTCAGGCCCACCCGGCACTGCAGATCTTCGGGAGTGCCCACTTCTGGTCCCCGGAGAGCACAGAAGTGGGCACTCTCGAGGCGGGGTCCGGGTCGGCTACGGCCACCCCGTCGTGGCCGGGCAGCCACAGGCGCACCGAGCGCTCACGGCCGGCGGCGCCCCGGCCGGTGGCTGTCACCTCGACCTCCCGGGCCCGGAGGAACCCGTGGCCGGCCTCGACCCCGTGCCAGCGGGCGGCCACCACCCGCAGGCGCAGGTCGGCCCCCTCCACCCACGCCGCCCCGGCCGGTAGGAGCGGGACCAGCACGCTGCCCCGCTCCCGGGCCCGGGCCACCAGGCGGCGGGCGTCGGGGGCCCGCAGGCCGGGGGGCACGGCCGCCACCACCAGATCGACCCCGTCGAGCAGGGCCGCCACCACCGTGGGCCAGTGGCCCAGGGTGGCCGCGTCGGGCACTAGGCCCAGCCGCTCCAGGGCCACCCCCAGGTGCGCCGCCGCCGGGGCGTGGGCCGCCGGCAGGCCGACCACCGCGGCCCACGAGCCGGCCTGGGTGGCGGCGGCCACCAGGGCGAAGGCCAGGCTGGTGGCCCCGAGCCCCCGTCCCCCCGCCACCGTGGCGGTCGCGCCCCGCCGCAGCCCTGCCGCACCGACGAGCCCGGCCAGGGCGGGCAGGACGGGGAGGGTGTGGTCCCGGGCCAGGCTGGTGGGCGCCACCCGCTCGGCCAGCGCCCGCAGACCCGCCGCCTGGCCGGCCCGGTCGCCGTTCTCGTCTCCATCGGGGTCGGGGAAGGAGCGGTTGAGCGCCGCGACCATCCTGTCATGGTAGCGAACGTGTGTTCGCCTTGGCGGTGCGGTTGGCTCCAGTCAGTCGATGAGCTCGTACTCCACCTCGAGCGCACGGTAGGTGACCGACGCTCTTCGGTCACGGGTCATCAGCACCAAACCGTGATGACGGGCGGCAGAGCCCACCAGTGCGTCGTACACCGCACCCCCTGCCAGCCCGAGCGCAGGGAGGCAGGCGAGGAGGGCAGTGGCAGCCTCGGCCGGCAGGAAGGCCGACCGTGGGAAGTTCAGCCGCAGGATCTCACCGACCAGGATGGGGCTCCGGCGAGCGGATCCCGGGAGCCGGGTGAGCACCGAGTAGGTCTCGAAAGCGGCATGGCCGGCCAGGCCGAGCCGGAGATCGGCCAGTGTGTGGCGGACCACGTCGTGCTGTTCATGGTCCTCGACGACCAGGGCTACGGCAACGCTGGTGTCGACCAGGACGTCGGTGCGCGACCTACCGTTGGTCGGCATCACGGAGGGCCTGCACCAGGGCATCGTCGATGGTCGCTCCGGTTGCCGGTATCAGAAGGCGACCGTCCTGTTCGACCACACCTTCGGAGACGATCGGCTCGATCCTGATGCCGTTGCCGTCGATCGTCATCTCGACCTCTCCAGGGACGAGCCCGATCCTGTCGCGCAGCGGCTTGGGGATCACCAGCCGGCCCGCCTTGTCGATCGATGTCCTCATGCCAGCAGGCTACCATCCTATTACCATGAGAATGGCGGCTCAGGCCGCGCTCAGCGCCGCCTCCTCCGCCGGGTCGGGCTCGGCCACCACCGAGGAGGTGGCCCGCCGCCCGGCCCACGCCGCCGGGGCCAGGGTCACCGCCACCGCGGTCGCGGCCAGCAACCCGCCGCCGCCGAGGGCGACCTGGGCCCCGTAGCGCTGCACGATCCAGCCCACCAGGGGGGCCCCGACCGGGGTGGAGCCGAGGAAGACCACGGTGTAGAGGGCCATGACCCGGCCCCGCAGCTCACCGGCGGCCACCAGCTGGATCCGGGCGTTGGCGGTGGAGAAGAAGGCGATCCCGGCGCCGCCGGCCAGGGCCAGCAGGGGCAGGACCAGCACCAGCGCCGTGGTCGACGACGCCGCGGTCAGCAGCAGACCCGAGGCCAGGCCGGTCACCAGGAGGACCCGGTCGGTCGGGCGGCGGCGGCCGGCCACCACCAGGGCCCCCACCACCGACCCGAGCGCCATGGTGGCGGTCAGGGCCGAGAACAGGGCCGAGCCGCCGCCGTAGGAGCGCTCGGCCAGCACCGGCAGGACGATGGGGAAGTTGAAGGAGAGGAACGAGACCAGGCCCACCAGCACCAGGGTGCGGCGCAGCACCGGCTCGCCCCAGGCGTAGCGCAGGCCCTGGCGCACCTGGCCCCGGCCCACCCCGGTGCGGGCCGTCGGCCGCAGCTCGGCCACCCGCATCCGCCGGTAGGCCTCGATCACGGCCAGGAACGACACGGCGTTGGCCACAAAGCACCAGCCGCCGCCCACCAGGGCCAGCAGCGCGGCGGCCACGGCCGGCCCCACGATCCGGCTGGCGTTGAACAGGGCCGAGTTGAGCCCGATGGCGTTCGGCAGCTGCTCGGGGCCGACCAGCTCGTTGACAAAGGACTGGCGGGTGGGGATCTCGACGGCGCTGCCCAGACCCGAGGCGAAGGCCAGGACAGCCAGCAGCCACACCGCCGGGGTGCCGAGGAGGGTGACGGCGGCGAGGGCGGCGGCCACCAGGGCCAGGAAGCCGTTGGAGGTGATCAGCAGCCGGCGCTTGTCGAACCGGTCGGCCAGCAGGCCGCCCCACGGCCCGGCCACCAGCATGGGCAGCAGCGACAGGCCGGTGACGACGCCGAGGGCCACGGCCGAGTCGGTGAGCCGGTACACCACCCAGCTGAGCGCCACCACCTGGCAGGCGGTGCCCGACAGCGAGATCAGCTGTCCCAGGTAGAACAGCCGGTAGTTCCGCGTGCGGAACGAACCGAAGGTGCGGGTGAGGGTCTGCATGGCGCTCTGCCCAACACACTTAGCACGGCGAAGTGTTCCTGGGGCTAGTCTTTAGGGGAAGATGCCCCGGGCGGCGATGGCCTCGGCCACCCGCTCGACGGCCAGGGCGAAGGCCGAGCGGCGCAGGCTGACGCCGAGGGTGGCGGCCTTGGCCCACACATCAGTGCTGGCCACCTCCATCGAGCGACGGAGGCGCACGGCCAGCACGTCCTCCTCCCACTGCATGCCCTGGCGGCTCTGGGCCCACTCGAAGTACGAGGCGGTGACGCCGCCGGCGTTGGCCAGGATGTCGGGGACCACGTGGATGCCCCTGTCTTCCAGGACCCGGTCGGCGTCGGTGGTGGTGGGTCCGTTGGCCGCCGCGACCACCACCCGGGCCGCCAGCCGACCGGCCACGCCCTCGTCGATGGCCCCGGCCAGGGCGGCGGGCACGCACAGCTCGGCCGGCACCTCCCACAGGTCATCGGGGTTCAGCTGGTCGCCTCCGTCGAAGCCGGCCACCGTGCCCGCCGCGCCCACGTGGTCGGCCAGCGCCGCGGTGTCCAGGCCGCCCTGGTTGTAGGTGGCGCCGTCGACGTCGGCCACCGCCACCACCCGCATGCCGGCCGAGGCCAGCAGGAAGGCCAGGGGCCCGCCCACCTTCCCGAAGCCCTGCACCACGGCCCGGCTTCCGACGAAGTCCAGGCCCAGCTCGTTGAAAGCGGCCCGGGCGCACACCAGCACCCCGGTCGAGGTGGCCCCGCTGTGGCCCTTGGTGCCGCCCACCGACAGGGGCTTGCCGGTGACCGAGCTGGCCACGTCGGTGCCCTTCAGCATGGCCAGGGTGTCCAGCAGCCAGGCCATCACCCGGCCGTCGGGGTTGATGTCGGGGGCCGGGATGTCGAGGTCGGGGCCGAGCAGGGGAGCGATCTCCACCGTGTAGCGGCGGGTGAGGCGCTCGAGCTCGCCGAGCGACAGCAGGCGGGGATCGCAACGCACGCCGCCCTTGGCCCCGCCGAAGGGCAGGCTGGCCACGGCGGTCTTCAGCGTCATCCCCGCGGCAAGGGCCGTGACCTCCCGAGCGTTGACGCCGGGATGGAAGCGGATGCCTCCCTTGCCGGGGCCCCGGGTGGTGTCGTGGTGCACCCGCCAGCCGGTGAAGACCTCGAGGTGGCCGTCGTCCATGCGCACCGGCACCGCCACCTCGAGGACCCGCTTGGGGATCCGCAACTTGGCGTGGATACCCGGGTCGAGCCCGGTGAGGGCGGCGGCGTCGTCGAGGCGCTCCAGGACGGCGTCCCAGGCGTCGGGCGGGCTCACGCGAACCGAGGTCGCAGGCGATGGCCGGGCGCCACCGCCGGCCTCAGCCGAACTTCTTGGGCTCGACACCCTCGAGGTAGTGGGTGAACAGGCCGCGGACGATGTCGGCCATGCCGTCGCTCGAGGCGGGGGCCGCGAGCTCGGCGGGGGCCGGAGTGCCGTAGACGTGCACCGCCGTCACCC
>JBBPYZ010000241.1:0-2632 GCA_038199465.1 Acidimicrobiales bacterium
CGACCCGGGCGAACGGACCCGGCTCGAGGCGCTGGCCGGGCCCCAGGTGGTGGTCGCCCCGAACCCGGTGCTACCGGCCAGAGTGGTTGCCTCGGCCTGGCGCACCCGCCAGCAGTGCCGGGCCGTGGACGGCGAGGTGCTGGGCCGGTTCGTCGGCGACCACGCCGGGCGGGGCCCGTAGGGCCGCCGCCCGCTAGTGGGCGGCCTTGTACTGGTCAAGCACCTCGGTCGGGATCCGGCCCCGCGTGGACATCTGGATGCCGGCCTCGTTGGCCCAGGCCCGAACGAGCTTGGGGTCGACATCGCCGCGGGTGCGGGGGCCCTTGCCCCGCGTGCGCCGCGCCGTCCCGCCACGCCCGGCGTTGCCGGAGCGGGCCACCGCGCTGTAGCGGTCAAGCGCCTTTCGAAGTGCCGCCGCGTTCTTGTCGTTGAGGTCGATCTCGTAGCTTTCGCCATCAAGGGCGAAAGAAACCGTCTCGGTGGCCTCGGTTCCGTCGAGATCGTCGATGAGCTTGGTGATCACTTCTTGTGCCATGTGTCGTGCCCTTCGATGAACGTGGTTTGGTTGCTGGTCATTCTGTCGGGATCCGCTCGCCTGTCAAGTTTAGCCAGCAGTCAGCCGAACAGACGCGCATTCCCCTGTTGGTCCTCCCGGGAAGTCCTGCCACCGGGGGCCCCGGAATGACCGTCGCAGATCCGCCGCGGCTGCTTGACGGCGTTGGTGTCCTCACCGACCGCAACCGGACGGCGCTACGGTTCCGGGTGCAGGTGGCAGGCCACCTGTTGTCCAGCTCGGGCCGCTAGCTCAATAGGCAGAGCGCCGGTCTTTTAAACCGTGCGGTCCGGGTTCGATTCCCGGGCGGCCCACCCGACAGCTCGATCGGCCTTGGCTAGGGTCGAGGGCCGTGAGCGACGAGGGCGCGGCAACGGTTCACCTCGACGGCCTCGACGCGGTCGGGACCGACGAGCCGGCCCCGCCCCGGGCGGTTCTGGACGAGATCGAGGCCGCCCTGGACGAGGTCGCCGCCACCCTGGCCCAGATGGGCTGATGGCTGCGGCCCGACCGCGCCGGCTGGCCCCCCGGCCCCGAGCCGTCGGCCGCCTCGCCGCCGACTGGGCCCGCCGCTACCCGCTGGCCCCCCGCTACCGGCCGCCCGCCACCCACCTCACCCTTCACGCCACCGACGGCACCCGCCTCCACGCCGTGCGCCTCCCCGGACCGGACCGCGGTGCCGCACCTGTCGCCCCGCCGTGCTCTTTCGTCCTGGTCCACGGGCTGGCCAACTCGTCGCGCACGCCGGGCATCTACGCCTTCGCCCACCTGCTGGCCGCCTCGGCCCCGGTGGTCGTCCTCGACCTGCGCGGCCACGGTGCCTCCGGGGGCGAGTGCTCGTTCTGCCTCTCGGAGCCAGGCGACGTGGCGGTCGCCGTCGCCGCCGCCCGCGACGCTGCGCCCGATCTGCCCGTGGTGAGCATCGGCACCTCGCTCGGCGGGTCCTCGGTGCTCCTCAGCGCCGGGGAGTTCGGTGGGGTAGCCGGCGTCGTCGGCGTCAGCCCGGCGGGATGGTCGGGGGCCGACGACCGGCCCGGCAGCGCCCGGGCCCAGCTGGTGGCCCGCTCGTCCCTGGCCCGGCTGGGCCTGCGGCTCATGACGGGGACCCGCCTGCCTGTGGTGTGCGGGGTGGTGCCTGACGCCGAGCCGGTCGTGGCCCGCATCGCCCCCGCCTTCACCCTGGTGGTGCACGACCGGGAGGACCACTACCTCGGCCCCGAGCACGCCGAATCCATCGAGCGCTGGGCGCGGTCCTCTCCGCTCGGCGGTGCCGGTCGGCAGGCGGCGGTGGAGCGGTGGGAGGTGCCCGGCCGAGGCCACGGCACCGAGCTGCTCGACGCGGCGCTGGCCGAGCGGATCATCGCCCACGTGCGCGCCCACCTGTGACGGCTACGGTCGGGCCATGAGGAAAAAGCTCTTCTGGCTGCTGGTCCTCGGGGGCCTCGGGTACGGCATCTACTGGTACAAGAACAAGGAGAAGCAGCCCGGCCAGCCTTAGCCCGAAAGGTTCGCTCAGGTTCCCGTCATCTCGGCGGCGAGCCAGCCGATCGAGGCGGGAAAGCGCGCCTCCTGGCCGCCGTGGCGACCGTCGTGGAGCTCGAACCTGAGGCGCTCCGCAGGCATGCCCACGCCGAGCAGGGCGTCGTGCAGAGCGGTGGCGGCCAGGTCGAGGTACACCTCGTCGCGGGTGCCGGCGTCGATCCAAGCCCCGAGCCACAAGCGGACGGCGGGCTGTGAAGAGGGGGCGGCCACGAGCCGGACGGGGTCGCAGGCCAGCCACGCCGCCCACGCGTCGAGGTCGAGCCGGCCGGCGGCGTCGCACGGCAGGCGCCCCTGGGCGAAGCAGGCGGCCATGGCCCAGGTGTTGAGGAGCGGGAAGTCGTCGTCACGCGACAGCGGGCCCCGCCCGGCCACCTCGGTCCAGAAGGCATCCCAGCTGCCGCCGTAGCGCTGCTGCAGGGTACGGGTCACGACCCGGAGATCGGCCAGGAAGCAGGCCTCGAACAGGCCGTCTCCCGCGTGGCTGGCCCAGCGTCCCCACACCTCCGGGTGGCGCAGGGCCGACAGCACCGCGCCGTA
>JBBPYZ010000242.1:0-8344 GCA_038199465.1 Acidimicrobiales bacterium
CGCCCTGCGGCGCATCCTTGAGCGGCCGCCACTGTCGTACCGGTGCACCCGCAGGAGCGGTTCCCACCTCCAGCTCGAGGCGGAGGGGCGGCCTCGCCTCCTCTTCGCCTTCCACGACGGGGAGACGGTCGCACCGGGTCTTGTCCGTCACATCCTGGTGCGCCAGGTCGGGCTCACCGAAGCCGAGGCGCTCGATGTCCTGCGCTGAAAGCATGAGTCGCGAGGGCGTGGCACCATGGCATGCATGGCCCCGACCTTCCTGGTGCACCTGGAGCGGACCGACGACGGCCCCTCGTGGTGGGCGGTCTCGGAGGAGGTGCCGGGGTTTTCGGCGGCAGCCGCCACCCTCGCCGAGCTGCGGACGAGGATCACTGCGGTTCTCAGCGAGCTTGGCATCGAAGAGGGAAGGTTCAGCGAGGTGCTCGTCGGCCATGCCGATCTGGAGCGTCATCGCATCGTCGTTGCCGTCTGAGGTTCGCTCTCCGGGGGCTCGGCCATGAGGATCTCAACCTTGCTGGTGTGCGACTTCGCCCAGGTACGAGAAGGCCTGCTGACGATTTGCTCCGGGGGGATCACCCGGGTGGCTGTCCCTGAGCTGCCCGCCCCGCTCGGTGTCATGCTGGCTGCTCTCCTCGAGCTTGGCCCGGAGGACATCGGTCCGATCCACGAGGTCACCTGGAGGGTCTCCCACGTCGAGGTGGCGGCGACAGTGGCCAACGGGCTCGGCGCTGTGCAGGTTACCCAGGCCCCGGGGCACGAGCCCGGGGAGCCGGTCCAGAGCCCACTCCTCGTCGATCTGCGTCACGTGGCTGTCTCGTCGCTGGGCCAACACGACATCAAGGTGACCGTTGACGGTGCCCCTGAGATGGAGGTCCGGTCCCTCTGGGTTGTGTCCCGCCCGCCTCAGGACCTCTGAGGCCAGGGAGATCGCCGGTAGCCTCTCTCCGGCTGGAGGGATGGCCGAGCGGCCGAAGGCGGCAGTCTTGAAAACTGCAGTCCGGAGACGGACCGGGGGTTCGAATCCCCCTCCCTCCTCCGCTACACCTGGCGAGCGGCCTCGAGGGCGGCGGCGGGGGTCAGGCCGGAGCGGCCCACCAGCCAGCAGGCGAGGGGGGCGGCGATGCGCTCGCTGGCGTGGGCGGCCACCGAGGCCAGCTCGAGGAGGGTCTCGACCTCCCCGTCGGTGGGTGCGTCCAGACCCAGGCGGGCGGCAAAGGCGGCGACCCAGTCGGCGGCCGGAGGTTGGGCATCGGTCATCGGGGTGACGCTAGGTGTCTCGGACCGGGGCGGGATCGGGCCGGGCGAGGACGGGTCGGGCCCAGGGGCGGCGGAGGCGGCTCCTGGCGGGGCGGCCGCCGGCCAGGGCCTCGGCCACCTTGGCCTTGTCGCCGTCGTGCAGCTTCTCGCCGCTGCGGTTGGTGACCTCGAACACGTCGCGGGCGATGCCACCGGGGAGGGTGGAGACGCGGGCGCTCTGCACCTGGGCGCCGGCGGCGGCAAAGGCGGCGGTGAAGGCGGCCAGGAGCCCGGGTCGGTCCGGCGCCTCGATCGAGCAGACCGTGGTCCACGGCGACGATTCGTCGTCCCAGGTGAGGGTGGCATCGACGGCGGAGGCGGCGGGGGCGGGTTGGCCGAGCGCCCGGCGCAGCCGGTCCTGCAGCTCGGCCGGGTCGGGCGGCGCCCCGCTGTGCAGGAGGAACGTCTGCACCGCCCGCTGGCTGCCCCACAGGGCGGCGCCGGCCTCCACCACGTCGAGGCCCGCCTCGGCCAGCGCCGCAGCCGACCGGGCCAGGAGCCCCGGGGCGTCGGTGGCGCCCACCTCGAGCCGGTAGCGGCCGGGCCCTTCGCCTCCCGCTCCGTGGGGCCGCTCGGGCCCTCCGCCTCCCGCTCCGTGGGGCCGCTCGGGCCCTCCGCCTCCCGCTGCGGGGGGCCGCTCGGGCCCGGCGTCGCCGACCAGGATCCGGGCGTCGCCGGCGCCGACCCGGCTGGCCAGCAGCTCGGCCTGGCGGGCCAGGGCGGCCGGCTCGTTGGCGATGACCCAGCTACGAGGGGCCAGGGTGACGACGATCGCGGGATCGGTGGCCCCCATGCCGAGCCCGGCGCCCGCCGGTCGTCGGGATGGATCGCCGAGCAGTCGGAGGGCGGCCTGGCGCCTCGCCTCGACCAGGTTCCGGGCCTCGAGCCCGGTGAGGTCGGGGCGGGCCAGCGCCGCCTGGATCAACCGGGCGAGGTCGTCGAGTCGCTCGCGCTCCCACGGATCCAGGCCGCCGAGGGCGACCGACAGGAGGTGCAGGGCCCGGGCCCGCTCGGGCCGGTCGAGGTGGGTGGCGATCCGCAGCACGTGCTCCTCGGCCAGACCGTCGGGCCGGCGGACGGCGGCCTGCAGGAGCCGGTGCTCGCCGACCAGCAGCGCCACCTCCTCCTCGGCGCCGGCCCCGAGGTCGAGGCGCAGGACCAGGCGACGGGCGGCGGCCACCGGCTCGTCGGGGCCGTCGCCGGCGGTGTCGACGAGGAGGGCGGCGAGGAGCAGCCAGTCCGGGTGAGCCAGCCGCTCGTGCTCGGCGGCGGCCACGGGGTCGCCGTCGGCTGAGGTCAGCTCGTTCAGCTGCTCGACCAGGCTCCACCGCAGGCTGCGGTTGGTGTCCAGCTCGAAGGGATCGTCCTGGCGGTGGCGGACGATGACGGCCAGCTCGGGCAGGGCCCGCTCGAGCACGCCGCTGGAGTCCAGCAGCCGCCACGACCGGGTGGAGCCGGTGCGCAGGAGGCCCAGCAGCTCGCCGGTGGCGGGCTTGTCCCACCGCAGGGGCACCTCGCCCAGCCCCCCGAGCCAGTCGAGGAGCGCGCGTCCGGGCCGGGCGGTGGTCACCAGCTGGGCGGCCTGGAGGGCCACGTGCAGGGCGGCGAAGTCGGGCGGTTCGGCCTGGAGGGTGACGGTCTCGTCGCTGACCACCAGCCAGCCCCCGGCCGGCATGGGTCGAGCGGCCGGAGAGGCCCGGTGCCTGCGCACGCTCTGCAGCCGGGCCCGCAGCAGCGGCGGCGTGATCAGGGTCGTGGCCAGGACGACGAGGATCAGGGCGGCGTACAGGTTCCCGCCGAGCACCCCCTCCCGCAGGCCGATGCCGGCGAAGATCAGTCCCACCTCGCCACGGGGCAGCATGCCGAGGCCCACCAGCCAGCGGTCGCCCGGGCTGCCCCACAGCCCGATGACCGACACCAGCTTGCCCGCCACGGCCACGACAAGGAGGACCGCGGCGAGGCCGAGGACGGCGGGCTTGGCCATGGCGGCCAGGTCGGCGTCGATGCCGATCTGCAGGAAGAACACGGGGATGAACAGGTGGCCGACCGGCCGCAGCTCCCGCTCGATGCGCTCGCCGTCGCGGCCCTTGCCCAGGGCCAGGCCGGCAACGAAGGCCCCGATGATCGGGGCCAGCTTGGCCACCTGGGCCAGCTCGGCGAAGGCCAGGGTGAAGGCCAGGGCGGCGGCGACGAGCGTGCCCGGCGACCGGCTGATGCGGCGCACCAGGGCGAACAGCCGGGGGGCCAGGCTCAGCCCGGCCACGGTGGCCACAGCCAGGAAGGCCACGGCCAGGCCGACCGTCTCGAGGATCAGGCCGACGCTCACCGAACCCTCGGTGACGAGGCGGACGACCACGGTGAGGATCACCAGGCCGAGCACGTCGTCGGCCACCGCCGCGCCGAGGACGGTGCGTGCCTCCACACTGGACAGCGCCTTCAGGTCGCCGAAGACACGGGCGGTGATGCCGACGCTGGTGGCGGTGAGGGCGGCGCCGAGGAAGATCGCCGTGCGGCCAGGCTCGCCGAGGGCGACCGCGGCGCCGGCGCCGAGGGCGAACGGGAACACGATGCCGCCCACGGCCACGAGCAGGCTGGCCCGGCCCACCGCCCCCAGCTCGCCCAGGTCCATGGCCATGCCCACCTCGAGCAGGAGCAGGATGACGCCGATCTCGGCCAGCACCCGCAGGGCGCCGCTGCCCGGCCCGGTCGCCTCGACCAGGCCGAGGACGGAGGGCCCGATCAGCACGCCGGCCACGATCTCGCCGAGCACCGCCGGCACCTTCACCCGCTCGGCCAGCTCGGCCGCCACCTTGGCCGCGATCAGGATGACCAGGATCTCGAGCAGGACGCGGCGCACATCGACCCCGCCAGCGGCCTCGGCGGCGCTGGCTAGCAGGGGGGAGAACACCAGGGTGACGGTAGGCAGCCCCGGTTGCCGGATCGTCTCCGCTTCGTGAACCCGGTGTGACGTGCGGCCCCCCGGGTCCAGGGCGTCCGGGCCTGGGGCGCGCTAGGTTCCCGGTCAACGTCGCACGCCTTTGGGGAAATCGGTGCAAGTCCGATGCGGTCCCGCCACTGTGACCGGAGACTCCTCCGGCAAGCCAGGACACCAGGTGCGACGCCGGTGGGCCACGACGGTCCACTCCACGAGGATGGAGACAGCACATGGAGCTCACGCAGGATCCCGGTCCCCGCACCGCCGTCACGCTGCCAGCCTGGGGGTGGCTCGTTGCCGCCCTGGCCCTGGCCCTGTTCTGGACGGTGCTGATGGAGGGTGGCCTGGTCTCGACCGCCATGGGCCAGAGCGGCCCGTTCCTCCACGAGCTGTTCCACGACGGGCGCCACCTCATCGGCGTCCCCTGCCACTGACCAGCGCCGACCCGCGCCGTAGGAGCATGCTGAAATACTCGGCTCGACTGCCGCGAATCCTGGCGTCGTCGCAGGTCAGGCCGTCGCGGGCGCAGCCGCCACGCTCTCCTTCAGCACACTCCTAGACGATGCTGCCACGGTTCGACCCGGCCCGCCTGCGCTCCACCGTCGGCGTGGCCGCCCTCGTCGGTGTCGGGGCCGGGCTCACCAGCGCCCTGCTCCTCCGCGTCACCGGTGAGCCGCTGGTGCGCCAGGCCATCGCCATCGAGGAGGCCCGGTCCGCCGCGTCGGCGGCGGCCGAGCCGGAGCTGGTGTCCCGCGCCGCCCAGAGCGGCCCGGGGCTCTTCGCCGCCCTCGGCCTGGTCGGTGCCGTCTTCGGCGTGCTGCTGGCGCTCACCTCCTGGGGTCTGCGCCGGGCCCAGCCCGACCCGTTCCGCCGGTCGTTGTGGGCCGGGGTGCTCCTCTTCGGCTCGATCACCCTGCTCCCGTGGCTGAAGTACCCCCCCAACCCGCCGGCGGTGGGCGACCCCGCCACCCTGGCGCGCCGCCAGGCCTTGTACGTCTCGCTGATCGCACTGAGCCTGGCCCTGGCGCTGGTCGGGGTGGCGCTGGCCGGCGGGCTGCGCCGGGCCGGGTGGCCGGAGGCGCGGCGGGTGACGGTGCTGGCCGCCGCCGGCGCCCTCGCCGTCGGGATCGCTTTGGCCGCGCTGCCGGCCGCCCCCGACCCGGTGACCGTTCCGGCCACCCCCGACCCGGTGACCGTCCCGGCCACGCTGATCTGGCGGTTCCGGCTGTCGTCGCTCGGTGGCAGCGCCGTGCTGTGGGCCGTCCTCAGCGTGGGCTTCGGCGTGCTGGCCGCCGAAGGGGCTCGCCGCACCGCTTCCGCCGAGGGGGTCACGGCACCGGGCGCCTCCGCCTGACCCCGTCCGGGAGGCGTCGGCGGAGGCGGTGGGCGATACTCGCGGATGCTTTCCCCCGCGACTCAGACCGCGACTCAGACCGAGGCACCGGACGAGGAGACGAAGATGGCAAGCAGGGGCGCCACGGCTCGGACCCTCGCCACGGTCACCCTGGCGACCCTTCTCGGGACGGCGTGCTCGTCGGGAAGCGTCGATGACGCCGGGCCGTCGCCGTCCCGGGCCCCGACCTCGACAGCGCCGGCCAGCACCGACGGCCCGGCTCCGGCCGGCGAAGCGGTGCCGCCGAGCACCGGCCCCTCCACCACTGCCACCTCCGAGATCGCCGCCACGACCGAGACCACGATCTACCTGCTGAAGGGCGAGACCCTGGTGAAAGCCGGCCGCCGGGTGCCCAAGGTCGCCGCCATCGGTGGTGAGACCGTCGAGGCCCTCCTGGCGGGCCCCTCCCCAACCGAGGCCGGGGCGGGGCTTGGGACGGCCATCCCCGAGGGGACCACGCTGGGTGGGCTCGTCATCGAGGGGGGCACGGCCACGGTGGACCTGTCGCGGAGCTTCGAGTCGGGCGGGGGCACGTTGGGGATGACGCTGCGACTGGCCCAGGTCACCTGCACCCTGGACCAGTTCGACAGCGTCACCGGGGTCCGCTTCGCCCTGGACGGCGAGCTGATCACCGTGTTCTCGGGCGAGGGGATCATCCTCGACCGGCCGGTCACCTGCAGCAGCTACGGCGCGCACACTGCGGCGCCCTGAAACGCCGCCCTGAAACGGGAGACCTCTCAGGCGGTCGGCGGCGCCCGGCGGTCGGCAGCGTGGAGGGCGACCGACCACTCGGTGGCGGCCGCGGCGTCGGTGTGGCGCTGCAGGGCCTCGGCCAGGGCGGCAGCCACGGCCTGGGTGGCCAGAGGGCGTTGGCGCTGGAGGATCCCCGTGATCCGGGCCAGCTCGCCGGGGGGCATGCCGGCGTCGACGAAGGGCTTCCAGATGTGGGCGCGGAACAGGGAGACGAAGCGCTCGGCCAGGTCGTCGGTGGCGGCCAGGACGGCGGCGGCGGCGTCGAGGACGGCGTCGAGCGGCACGCCGTCGGCGGCCAGCTGGGTTCCAGCGTCGAACAGCCCCGGGCTCGGGGCGAAGAAGTGGTCGTCCTCGGGCTGCACCAGACCGAGCTCGACGGCCCGCAACAGGGTGGTGGGGTCGCCGGCTGCGAACAGGCCGGCCAACTCGGCCAGCGACAACTCCCGGGCCGGCTCAGTGGCAAACGGGACGGCCAGCGCCTCCTCGAAGCCGAGGACGTCGGCCAGGCTGCGGCGGGCGTCCCAGGCCTCGAGCAGCTCACGGATGGCGGTCAGCGGGTAGCTGCGGCGCAGGAGGGCCAGCACCAGGCGCAAGCGCTGGAGGTGGTCGGTGCCGTAGAGGCCACGGCGCCCCTCCCGCCGGGGCGGGGGGAGGAGGCCCCGCTCCTGGTAGAGGCGCAGGTTGCGCACCGTCGTCCCGGCCTCGAGGGCCAGCTCGTCGATCGACCACTCGGTGCGGGCGGGGGCGCCGCTTCGGTCGTCAGGTGCTTGGTCGCCCACCGGCCCCGGACCTTACCTGTTGCAATGTGCCATTGAGTGATGGCATGATGCCGATCTCGTACCGGAAGGGGAGCACACATGCCCGGCAGCTCATCGGACCAGTGGCTGTACGTGGCGGCGCCGCTCTTCGCCTACGGGCTGGCGTCGCTCGGCCTCGCCGCCTGGGGCTGGGGGGAGGGGGCCGCCAAGGGCAACCCGGTCGCCGGCTTCTTCCGGGCCATCTCGTGGAGTCTTCATCGGCTCACCGGCCTGGCCGGATGGTCGATGGCGGGCGCCCTCACCGGGTTGACCGCCGCCGGCATCGCCGCGGTAGGCCTGTACTGGGACGTGGCCTGGCACATCGACCTGGGGCGCGACGACGATCTGTTCACCCCGTCGCACACCATGATCCTCATCGGCCTGAACGGCCTGGTCTTCGCCGCCGTCATCGCCGTTGTGTTCGCCAACCTCGACCGGGGGGAGGGCCGGCTGCGGGTGCCCTGGTCGGCGCTGGTCCTGGGCGCCCTCGGGATCGGCGCCTCGGCCGCCTTCCCCCTCGACGACCTGTGGCACCGGGCCTACGGCGTCGACGTGACCCTGTGGAGCCCCACCCACCTCCAGCTGATCGCCGGCGGCTCGCTCAGCCCGATCGCGGTGTGGCTGATGATCAGGGAGGGCCGACGGGACTCCAGCGGTGCAGCCGAGCGGGAAGGGCGGGGCCCGAGCGGCCCCTCAGAGCGGGAAGGGCGGGGCCCGAGCGGCCCCTCAGAGCGGGGGGGGCGGGTCGGCGTCGCCGGGCCGTTCCAGCCGACGGCGCTGGGGCGGGCCATCGAGGTGCTGTCGTTCGGGGCCATCCTGACCGGGCTGTCGATCGTGCAGGGCGAGTTCGACTTCGGCGTGCCGCAGTTCCAGGTGCTGTACCAGCCGATCCTGATTGCGGCGGCGGCCGGCCTGGGCCTGGTAGCGGCCCGCATCGCCCTCGGCCGGGGCGGAGCGTTGCTGGCCGTCGTTGGCTTCCTCGTCCTGCGGAGCATCTTCGCACTGCTGGTCGCGGGGGCCCTCAACCACACGGTTCCCCGCTTCCCCCTCTACCTGGTGGCGGCGCTGGCGGTCGAGGCCGTGGCCTTCGGGCTGGGCATCGAGCGTCGAGCCCGCTTCGCCCTGGCGGCCGGGGTGGCGGTGGCCACGGTCGGCCTGGGGGCCGAGCTC
>JBBPYZ010000243.1:0-10146 GCA_038199465.1 Acidimicrobiales bacterium
AGGCCACCCGGTAGGCGTGGACGGTCTCGTTGGCGTCCGCCGGGCGGATCACCCGCAGCGCCGGCATGGCCCGCAGGCCGGCCAGCTGCTCGACCGGCTGGTGGGTGGGCCCGTCGGGGCCGAGGCCGATCGAGTCGTGGGTGAAGCTGTACACCACCTTCAGGTCGGACAGGGCGGCGATGCGGATCGAGGGGCGGCAGTAGTCGGAGAAGATGAAGAACGTGCCGCCGACCGGCAGGATCCCGCCGTGGGCCGCCATGCCGTTCATGGCCGCGGCCATCCCGTGCTCACGGATCCCGTAGTGGATCTGCTTGCCGCTGCGGTCGTCCTTGGTGAAGGTGGGCACCTTGATCTTCACGCCGGTGTTGCCCGTGAGGTCGGCGCCGCCGACGAACAGTCCGGGCACCAGGTCCTTGACCGCCTCGAGCACCGCGCCGCCGGCCTTGCGGGTGGCCACCTTCTCACCCGGCTGCCAGCTGGGCAGGGCCTTGGTCCACTCGGTGAGCGGGCGGCCCTCCTGGGCGGCGTCGTAGGCCTCGCGGTCGCTGGTCATGGCCGCCAGCCGCTGCTCCCACTCGTGGCGCACGGCCTGGCTCTTCGGGATCGCGTCGCGGTACAGGGCCAGCACGTCCTCGGGCACGAAGAAGTCCTCGTCGGGCGGCAGGCCCAGGGTCTCCTTGGTGGCCCGCACGACCTCCGCGCCGAGCGGTTCGCCGTGGGCCTTCTCGCTGTCCATCATCGACGACGGGTAGCCGATGTGGGTGCGCAGGGCGATGAAGGTGGGCCTGTCGGTGACGGCCATGCCCCGGCGGACGGCGGCCTCGAGGGCGTCGAGGTCGTTGGCCACCTCGCCGATCTCGTCGACGTCCCAGCCGTAGGCCCGGAAGCGGTCGGGGGTGTTGTCGGTCCACGACAGCTCGGTGGGGCCGTCGATGCTGATGTGGTTGTCGTCCCACACCACGACCAGCCGCCCGAGGCCCTGGTGGCCGGCCAGGCTGGCCGCCTCGTGGCTGACCCCCTCCTGGAGGTCGCCGTCGGAGCAGATGACGAAGGTGTGGTGGTCGCACACCTCGGCGCCAAAGGTGGCCCGCAGGTGCTCTTCGGCCATGGCCATGCCGACGGCCGAGGCGATGCCCTGGCCCAGCGGGCCGGTGGTGGTGTCGATGCCGGGGGCGTGCAGCCGCTCGGGGTGGCCGGGGGTGCGGGACCCGAGCTGGCGGAACTCCTTCAGGTCCTCCAGCGTCTGCCCGTAGCCCGTGAGGTGGAGCATCGAGTACAGCAGGATCGAGGCGTGGCCGCAGGAGAGGATGAAGCGGTCGCGGTCGTGCCACTCGGGCAGCGACGGATCGTGCTTCATCACCCGGTGGAACAGGACGTGGGCCAGCGGGGCCAGCGCCATGGCTGTCCCGGGGTGTCCGTTGCCCGCCCGCTGAGGCCCGTCCATCGACAGCCCCCGGATGACGTTGACGGCTCGCTCTTCCAGTTCCGACTGATCAGCGCCCATATGCGCAGCGACCCTACCCAGGAACGGTGGCCCCGTCCGGGGGAACGGGCAGGGGAGCCGCGCTCAAGCGGGGGCCAGGAGGGTGAACGGGACGGTGATCACGTGCCCGTCGGCGTTCAGCCGGCACTGCGCCTCGATGGTGCCGTAGTCGGCGAACTCAAGCTCGGCCTTCACCAGCTGGCGCCCGAACTTGCCGGGAGCCACCGCCACCATCTGGACGTTGCGGGCCACCTGCTCGCCATCGGCCTGCCGCACGAACTCGCACACCAGCGACGCCTGGCCGCTGCCCTTGGCGTCTTCGCGGACGATGACCACCAGGTGGGGGGCCAGGGTGACCGGCGGCGGCGTGGGAGCGGCCATGGAGAACATCACCCCGGTGAGATCGATCCGGGTGGCCGGCCCGGCGACCTGGCGCATCTCGATGCCTTCGACGAACAATGCGGCGACGATTTCCACGTCCGGGGAGCCTACGCGGCGTACGGTTGCCGGCGTGGGTGCCCCGGTTCGCCCCGTCGACGTCCGGGCCGCCCCGACCACGCGGGAGCTGATCCTCCTCGCCGCCCGCCACCAGTTCGCCGAGCGGGGCTTCGAGGGCACGTCGCTGAACGAGATCGCCACCGAGGTCGGGATCCGTCGGCCCAGCCTGCTGCACCACTTCGCCAGCAAGGAGGTGCTGTACCACGAGGTGGTGGGAACCACCCTCACCGACTGGCTGGTGCGGGTCACCGGCGCCGTCGAGACCGCCCGGGGCGAGGACGGTTGGGCCATGGTCGACCACGTGCTCACCGCCGCCTTCAGCTTCTTCCAGGAGAACCCCGACTTCGTGCGCCTGGTCCGCCGCGAGCAGCTGGGCGGCGGTGGCCGGTTCACCGACGAGCTGGCGGCGGTGCTCCGGCCGCTCATGAAGCGGGCCGCGGGCTTCTTCGAGCGGGAGATGGCCGCCGGCACCTTCCGCCGCCACGACCCCGAGCAGCTGCTGCTCACCGGCTACGGCGCCATCCTCAGCTGGTTCTCCGACGCCACCTTCCTCGAGGCCGTCACCGGCCGCGACCCCCTCAGGCCCGAGGCGGTGGCCCAGCGCCTCCTCCACGTCCGCTCGTTCTTCCGGGCCGCCCTCCAACCCGAGCCGGCCTGACCAGCGGCACCGATGGCTCAGGCGCCCGCTGACGCCGCGTCCAGCTCGATCCCGACGACCGAGGCGATCCGGCGCAGGTCGGCGTCCTGGGCCAGGATCGTGGCGCCGTGCCGCCAGGCCACCGCGGCGATCGTGCAGTCGATGATCCCACGGGGGGTGACGCCCAGCCTGCGGCACCGGCGGTAGATCGAAGCGGCGGCGTCGAAGTCGCTGATCTCGAAGCGGAGGAGGTGGAAACGGGCGAGCAGTCGCCGCAGCTGCACCTCCCGTTCGTCGGTCCGGGCCCCGATCGCCACCTCGGCGATGACCGGCTCGGTCACGGCCACGAGCCCGGCGTTGCTGGCGATGAGGTCGGCGAGCCGTCGGTGGACGGCGCTGCCCGTGGCCCGGTCGAACTCGACCCAGGCCGAGCTGTCAGTCAGGATCAAGGCCCCGTGGCCCCACGTCCGGCGGGATCTCGCCGATGGCGTTGGCTCCCTGCATGGCCAGGGCCTCCTCCAAGGTCATGGGCTGGCCGGCCAGCTGGCGCAGCGCCAGGTCGACGACCTCGGTCTTGGTGCGCAGCCCGTAGCGCTCCTTGATGGCGTCGACGTAGGTGTCCTCGATCTCGATGTTCGTCCGCACCCGACTCATACACCAACTCTACACCTGGTGCAGCGGCCAGCGCGCCCGCCGGTAGCCTGCTGCGCTGTGAAAGCCGCACCTCCGGGGTCGGGCACCTGGAGGATCCAGCCGTCGGGGCCGCTGCGCGGCGACGTCCGGGTACGGGGCTCGAAGAACGCCATCACCAAGCACCTGGTGGCCGCCATGATGGCGGCGCGCCCCTCCACCATCCACAACGCCCCCGACGTCGGTGACGTCGACATCACCAGCGAGATCCTGGAGAGCCTCGGGGTCGGGGTCGAGCGGGACGGCTCGTCGATCACCGTGCACCCCACCGCCTCACCCCAGGCCGTGGTGCCGGTCGAGTTCAACGGCCGCAACCGCATCCCTATACTGCTGGCCGGGCCGCTGCTGAACCTGGTGGGCGAGGCGTTCGTGCCCCTCGTCGGCGGAGATCGGATCGGGCGGCGACCCGTCGACTTCCACGTCAACGCCCTCACCGCCTTTGGGGCCGAGGTCGAGGTGCGCGACGACGGGGTGGCCGCCAAGGCCGGCCGCCTGCGGGGGGCCCGGATCGAGCTGCCCTACCCCAGCGTCGGCGCCACCGAGTCGGTGCTGCTGACAGCGGTGCTGGCCGAGGGCAAGACCGTCCTGAAAGGGGCGGCCACCGAGCCCGAGGTCACCGAGCTGGCCCTGTTCCTGCAGCGGATGGGGGCCAGCATCGAGCTGCAGCCCGACCGCCGCATCGTGATCGAGGGGGTGGAGCAGCTCGACGGCGCCTGCACCACCCTGGAGGGCGACCGGATCGAGGCGTGGTCCTACCTGTGCGCCGGGGTCGTCACCGGCGGCGAGGTTCGGGTGGTGGGCTGCCGCCAGGACCGGCTGGTCACCGCCATCAACGTGCTGCACCGGATGGGGGCGCGGGTCGAGGTCACCGACGAGTGGACCACGGCCTCGGCCCCCGACGGGCTGCGCCCGGTGGCGGTCTCCACCGACACCCACCCCGGGTTCATGACCGACTGGCAGACGCCGCTGATGGTGCTGCTCAGCCAGGCCGACGGGATGAGCGTGCTGCACGAGACCGTCTTCGAGAACCGGCTCGTCTACGTCCCCGCCCTCCAGCAGATGGGGGTCGAGGTGGAGCTGTTCTCCGCCTGCCTGGGCGGGGCGGCCTGCCGCTTCCACGAGACGAACAACCTGCACTCGGCGGTGGTGAAGGGCGTCTCGGCCCTGCACGGGGCCGAGGTCGACGTCCCCGACGTCCGGGCCGGGTTCTCCTCGGTCATCGCCGCGGCCGCCGCCGACGGCCCGTCCACCCTCACCGGGATCCACCACCTCGAGCGCGGCTACCACCGCCCGGCCGAGCAGCTGGTGTCGCTCGGCCTGGACCTGCGCACCACGTGAGCGCAAGGGCCGGAGGCCGGGGCATCGCCCTGGTCGTCCTCCTCGCCGTCCTGGCCGTCCTGGTCGCGGGGGTGGCCGGCGCCGTCCTCCCGCTGGGCGGTAGCTCTCCCACCGAGGCGGCGGTGCCCTTGCGGCTCACCACACCGCTGCTGTCGGTGCGGCGGGTTCCCGAGGTGCTGATCGGCCTGCGGGCCGAGGCCCGGCTGGTGGCGGCGGTCGAGCGGGTGGCCGACGACCCCGCCCTCAGGCCGTGGACGGCGCGGTCGTGCCTGGTCGTAAAGGTGGGCGACCGCACCCTGTACGCCCGTAGCCCCGACCTGCCCCTCATCCCCGCCTCGACCATCAAGCTGCTGACCGCCGAGGCCGCCCTCGCCGTCCTCGGGCCCGATACCCGCCTGGAAACGGTGTTCAAGGCCGACGCCGCCCCCAGGGCGGGAGTGGTGGCGGGCGACCTCCAGGTCGTGGGGGGCGGCGACCCGATCATCGCCACTGATGCCTTTGCCGCCCGCTCGCCCCGCCAGCCGGTCGTGCGCACCCGAGCCGAGGACGTGGCCCAGGCCGTGGCCGCGGCCGGGGTCCGCCAGGTGACCGGCGGGATCAGGGCCGACGAGGGCCGCTACGACACCGAGCGGGCCCGCCCGGGGTGGAAGCCCAGCTACCAGTCCACCAACCAGGTCGCCCCGCTCTCGGCCCTGCTGGTCGACGACGGCCAGGACGCCGCCGGCAAGGCCGTGGGCCAGCCCGCCCTGCAGTTCGCCCAGGTCCTGACCGACCAGCTCCGGGCCCTCGGGGTGAAGGTCGACGGGGAGCCCAGCGTCGGAGCGGCGACCGGCAGGGTGACCGTCGCCACCAAGGAGTCGCTGCCGGTGCGCGACCTGGTGGCCCAGATGATCCGGGAGTCCGACAACACAACCGCCGAGCTGCTGACCAAGGAGATGGGGCGGGCCGGCGGGGGACCCGGCACCACCACCGCCGGCCTGGCCAGGGCCAGGGCCGCGCTCAGCGCCGAGGGCCTGGCCGTCGGCCCTCTGGCCGCCCAGGACGGCTCGGGTCTCGACCGCTCCGACCGGGCCACGTGCTCGCTGCTGCTCGCCGCCCTCGTCGGGGCCGGCCGCACCAGCCAGCTGGCCGACGGCCTCCCCGTGGCCGGGGTCTCGGGCACGCTGCAGAAGCGCTTCCTCAACACCCCCGTCGTCGGACGGCTCCTGGCCAAGACCGGCGGCCTCGACGGGGTCTCCTCGCTGGTCGGCTGGGTCGACCCCGCCCGGCCGGGCCCGGCACCAGTGGCGTTCGCCGTTATGGCCAACGGCGTGCCCACCAGCCTCGACGCCACCCGCCTCGCCGACCGGCTCGGCGTCGCCCTCGGCGGCTGGCCCAACGCCCCCCCCACCGAGGCCGTCGACCCCGAACCCCCGGTCCCTGGCAGGTGAGCGAACCGAACGGCCCGATACACGGCGGGAAACCTTGAGTGCGCTGGCCATGTTTCCCCTCGGCAGCGTGCTGTTCCCGGGGATGCCTCTCACGCTGCACGTCTTCGAGGCCCGCTACCGGGCGCTCGTCGCCGCCTGCGTGGCCGGAGCGGAGCGGGGCGAGTCGCCCGAGTTCGGGGTGGTGCTGATCGAGCGGGGGACCGAGGTGGGCGGCGGCGACCAGCGCTTCGCCGTCGGCACGGTGGCCCGACTCACCCAGGTGGCCGAGCTGCCGGACGGCCGCTACGCCACCATGGCCGTCGGCACCCGCCGGGTGGCCGTTCGGTCGTGGCTGGCTGAGGACCCCTTCCCGCGGGCCGAGGTCGAGGCGCTCGACGAGGCTCACTTCGACCGCAGCCTGGACGGCCCGCTGCTCGAGCGGGCCGAGGAGCAGGTGCGGCGCTGCCTGGTCCTCAAGCACCAGCTCGGTGAGCCCGCCTTCCCGGCCAACGTCGAGCTCGACGCCGATCCCGCCGCCGCCGCCTGGCAGCTGGCGGCGATCGCCCCGGTCGGCGAGCTCGACCAGCTGGGCTTGCTGGGTTCGCCGTCGTGCACCGAGCTGCTCAGCCAGCTGCACGACCTGGCCTTCGAGGAGGCCGCAGTTCTTGCCTTCCGAGTGGGCAGCGGGTAGCAAGGGGCCGATGGTCGCCCCCGACAGGCCCCCGACGGCCAAGCGCCATGGCGCCCAAACGGACAAGAGCCTGCCCGACCTCGGTCGGGAGTTGATCGACCTCACCGTCACCTACGCCAAACAGGAGACGATCGAGCCGCTGAAGGCGCTCGGCCCCCGCATCGGCTGGGGCGTGCTCGGCGCCGGTGTCGCCTCGGTTGGGCTGGTGTTCCTCCTGGTCGGGATCCTCCGCCTGATACAGGTCGAAGCCCGCCTGCGGGGCCTGTGGTCGTTCCTGCCCTACCTGGTGGCCACGGTCGTCGCCGGCGGGGTCGCGGCGGTGGCCGTGAAGCGGATCGGCGCCCGACGATGAGCCGCAAGGGCGACAAGGCCGAGGTTGCGCCCAAGATCACGCGAGCCGACCTCGAGGCCAAGCTGACCGAGATCGACACCGAGCTGAGCGACACCGGCGAGGCCATCAAGCCCACGGCGACGGCCATCGGCATCGGCGCCCTGGTCGTCATCCTGATCCTCGCCTTCCTCCTCGGGCGCCGCAAGGGCGAGCAGCGGTCCACCATCGTCGAGGTCCGGCGCCTCTGATGCTGCGGTTCCTGTGGAAGCAGCTCATCCGCCGGATCGCGCCCCGCCAGCTCGACGCCCTGGCTGGCCGCCGGGGCCGACCCGACTGGCCCTTGGTGCTGCGCCGGGGCGTCACCATGGGCTTCCTGGGCGGCAGCAACCTGTGGATGGCGCTCGGGGCGCTCGCCGCCCTGATCCGCTTCACCCAGAAGATGGGCGAAGGGCGGGGCGAGGTGCTGCTGGTCGAGCGGCTCGGTCCCGGCCAGGGGATGTCCATCGTCGACACCGCCGTGTCCCGGCGCGCGGCTGGGAAGGTCGGGAAGTCCGCCGGGTAGCCTCCTCCACGGTGCCGGCCCGCCCGTTCCTGCCTGGTGAGCGGGCCCTGCTCGTCGATGTGAAGGACCGGCGCTACCTGGTTCCCCTCGTGGCCGGGGGATCGTTCCACACCCACCACGGCTTCTTCGCCCACGACGACCTGCTGGGCCGGCCCGAGGGCACCTTCCTGCGCATGCAGGACGGGGCCAAGTACCTGTGCGTGCGCCCCACCCTGGCCGACGTGGTGCTGAAGATGCCCCGGGGCGCCCAGGTGATCTACCCGAAGGACCTGGGGCCGATCCTGATTCTGGCCGACATCTTCCCCGGGGCCCGGGTGCTCGAGTCCGGCGTCGGGTCGGGGGCGCTGTCGATGACCCTGCTGCGGGCCGGCGCCCACGTCAGTGGCTACGAGCTGCGCCAGGACTTCGCCAACAACGCCAGGAGCAACGTGGCCGCCTTCCTCGGCGAGGACACCGTCACTGAGCGCTACCACGTCGAGGTGCGCGACACCTACGACGGGATCGACGGCGAAGCGGCCTTTGACCGGGTGGTCCTCGACCTGCCTGAGCCCTGGCATGTGGTCGGCCACGCCGAGCGCGCCCTGGTGCCCGGCGGCATCCTGGTCAGCTACCTGCCGTCGATCGTGCAGGTCCAGCAGCTGCGGTCGGCCCTCGACTCGAGCGGGTTCGGCATGTGCACCACCGAGGAGGTGCTGGTCCGCACGTGGACGGTGGACGGCGCCGCCGTGCGGCCCGACCATCGGATGGTGGCCCACACCGGCTTCCTCACCGCCGGCCGCCTGCTCCGGCCGCCCGAGTCGGGATCGTCGGCGGGGGGGACGTCGGCGGGGTGAACATTCTCGACGTCGCCATCCTCGCCGCCCTGGTCGTTGCCGCGGTCGGCGGCTACCGGCTCGGCTTCCTGGCCCGGGCCGCCTCGTGGGTCGGGCTCGCCCTCGGCCTCTACCTGGCTGCCCGCTCGCTCCCGGCGGCCGTCGAGCTGGTGGGGGAGAGCGCCGGCGCCACCAGACGGCTGCTGGTGGTGTTCGTGGTGCTCATCGGTGGCGTCTTCGGCGGTCAGGCCCTGGGCCTGCTGGCCGGCTCCCGCCTGAGGATGTTCCTCCCCCCGCCCGTGCGGGGCATCGACAAGGCGGTCGGGTCGCTGCTCGGCATCGCCGGGGTGCTGCTCTCGGTGTGGTTCATCCTGCCGGCCATGTCGGCGGTGAAGGGCAGCGCCGCCCGCCTGACCCGCTCGTCCCGGGTGGCCGACGTCATCGACACGGTCCTGCCCCAGCCGCCGGAGACGCTGCAGAGCCTGCGCACCCTGGTCGGCGACGTCAACTTCCCCAAGGTCTTCGAAGGCCTGTACCGGGCACCGGAGACAGGGCCGCCGCCGCCGACCTCGGGGCTCTCGCCCCCGGTGCTCAGCCAGGTGCGGGCCTCGACGGTGAAGGTCGAGGGCAAGGCGTGCAGCCGGGTTCAGGACGGCAGCGGCTTCGTGGTGGCCGCGAACACCGTGGTCACCAACGCCCACGTCGTGGCCGGGGAGCAGACCACTGAGGTCATCCGGCCCGACCGCTCCCGGGCCAAGGCCACGGTCACCCTGTTCGACCCGGCCCGGGACCTGGCCGTGCTGCGGGTCGACCGCCTCGGCCTGAACCCCCTCCCGGTGGTGGAGGAGACCCTGGAGGAGGGGTCGCTCGGCGCCGTCCTCGGCCACCCGGGCGGGCAGGCCCGGGTGGCGGACACCCCGAGCAAGGTCAACGGGCGGGTCAAGGCCGTGGGGCGCGACCTCTACGACCGGCGGTCCACCACGCGCGACGTGTTCATCCTGGCCGCACGCCTGGCACCTGGCTACAGCGGCGGGCCACTGGTCACCACGGACGGCCGGGTGGCAGGCGTCGCCTTCGCCATCGCCCCCGACCGTGACGGCGTGGCCTACGCCCTCACCGACGTGGAGCTGCGGGGGGCGCTGAAGGCCGACAGGGGAGTCGCCCAGTCGACAGGGCCCTGCATCCCGGGCTGAACAGCCCGGCGGGCTAGGGCTCTAGGAAGATGCACTCGCCGGGGCACTCCTCGGCGGACTCGATCGTGGCATCCTCCATGCCGTCGGGCACGTTGGCCAGGGACGCGGCGCCCGGCTCGGTCAGCGTCTTGCCGTTCTCGACGACGTAGGCGAGGCCGTCGTCGAGGAGGGTGAAGACAGACGGGGCGATCTCCTCGCAGAGGCCGTCGCCGGTGCACAGATCCTGATCGATCCAGACCTTCATGCTGTCGTCCCTTTCAGAGCTTGCTCAGGATGGCTCCACGCCAAAGGCGCGGGGTGGGGCTCGGGTGGGGAAGGTACCGGGAGCCCCGTTCCCCTGTCAATTTCCAAGGTGGCCGCCGTGTAAACATCTGACGTCGTACCATCCTAGGAGGAGGCTCCCCCGGAGGGAGCCACAACGGAGGTGTTTCGCCAATGGCTGACGAGCGGCGTGGTGCCGAGCTGGAGCGAGAGCTGAGGGAGGCGCGCGAGCAGGCGGTCG
>JBBPYZ010000244.1:0-12946 GCA_038199465.1 Acidimicrobiales bacterium
AGGTCGACAAGGGCAGCAGGGTCACCATCCGGGTCTCCACCGGCGAGGGCCTTCCCCCCGTGCCCGACGTGGCGAACCTGTCGGCAGCCGAGGCGGTCAACCGGCTCACCGCCGCCGGCTTCAAGACCCGGCAGGTCGAAGAGAACAGCCCGTCGGTGGCTGCCGGCACCGTCACCCGCACCGACCCCCCTGCGGGCGGCAGGCTGGCCAAGGGCGAGACCACCGTCACCCTGTTCGTGTCCCGGGGCGCCCCGAGCACCACCGTGGGCAAGGTGGTGGTGCCGAACGTCATCGGACGGGACGAGACCGCCGCCCGGGCCGCGCTCACCGGGGTCGGCCTGGCCGTGGAGGTGCAGACCACGCCCGGCGGCACCCCGGGGCGGGTCAAGGCCCAGAGCAAGGCCGGTGGCACCCGCGTCGACCTCGGATCGACCGTCACGATCACCCTGGGCGCCTCCACCACCACCACCGGCCGCACCACCAGCTCCACCAGCGGGTCGACCACCAGCACCACGGCGCCCTGACGCCGGCTGCTGCTCCGGGGTCAGCCGCCGCCGTCGTTGGCCGCCACCCCGGCGGGGGCCAGGTGGCCGGCCCGGGCCAGCCAGGCGGCCAGGAGACGCCGTCCCGCCCGGGTCAGGATCGACTCGGGGTGGAACTGCACCCCCTCGACGTCGAGCTCGCGATGGCGCAGGCCCATCACGACGCCTCCGTCGGTCCAGGCCGTGACCTCGAGCACCTCGGGCAGGCCGTAGCGCTCGACGACCAGGGAGTGGTAGCGGCCGGCCGGGAAGGCGGACGGCATCACCGCCATCAGGCCTGCCCCGTCGTGGTGCACCTCGCTGGCCTTGCCGTGGAACAGGGCCGGGGCCCGCACCACCTGGCCACCGAAGACCTGGCCGATGCACTGGTGGCCGAGGCAGACGCCGAGGATGGGCACGGTTCCGGCCAGGTGGCGCAGCACGTCGTTGGAGATGCCCGCATCCTCTGGCCGGCCCGGCCCGGGGGAGATCAGCACGGCATCGGGCGCCAGGGCGGCGACGCCGGCCAGGTCGAGGGCGTCGTGGCGGCGGACCAGCGGCTCGGCGCCCAGCTCGCCCAGGTACTGCACCAGGTTGTAGACGAACGAGTCGTAGTTGTCGATCACCAGCACCCGGGCGGCCACGAGGCGACGCTACCGGCCAGGTAGCCTGCGCTCATGGCGAAGGCAAAGGGCCGCTACGGCACCACGGGCCGCGTGACCCCGAAGAAGGACGAGGTGGTCGAGGCCGACCAAGGCGGGCCCGCGCCCTCGGGTCGCTACACCCCGCCATCGCCCAAGGAGTGGCGGGAGAGCCCCAAGTGGGTGCCCGTCCTGATGTTCGCGTTCCTCGGTCTCGGGGCCCTGCTCATCGTCGTGAACTACACCCCGCTGATGGACAAGGTGGGCGGGTCCAGCAACTGGTACCTGCTCGGGGGCCTCGGTCTGGTCACCGCCGGCTTCATCACCGCCACCAAGTGGGAGTGACCGGCACCTGAACGGCCGGCGCCGATCCTGAACGCCAGGTGGCCGGGGAATGACATCGGTGTAGTCATCCCCAAAGTTGTCCACAGGGTGGGGACAAGGGGCTAGAGGAAGTCGGCCTCGGTCTTCAGCAGGTCCATGTCGTCCATGCAGTGGCGGGGGGGTTCGGGGTCCTCGCTGCCGGCCACGACGGTGCGGATCTCCAGGCCGCAGCTGTCGCAGCGGTACAGGCGCTTCAGCTTGCGCATCTCACCCTCGGGCGGGGGCTTGGGCACGGGGGCGGCGAAGGTGCGGATCACGGCCACGCCGATGCGGAGCAGGACCAGCCCGACGGCGACGGCGACGAGGATGCGGAGCACGGCCCCTAGCCAAGCCGCTCGACGACGGTGGCGTTGGCCAGTCCGCCGCCCTCGCACATGGCCTGCAGGCCGTAGCGGCCCCCGGTGCGCTCGAGCTCGTTGACCAGCGTGGCCAGCAGCCTGGTGCCCGACGCCCCGAGCGGGTGGCCGAGGGCGATGGCCCCGCCGTTGGGGTTCACCCTGGCCATGTCCGGCCGGTGCTCGCCCGCCCAGGCCAGCACCACCGGGGCGAAGGCCTCGTTGATCTCGAAGAGGTCGATGTCGGCGATCGACAGGCCGCAGCGCTCCAGCACCTTGGTGGTGGCCGGGATGGGACCGGTGAGCATCGAGACGGGGTCGACGCCGGCCAGGGCGAAGCCGGTGAAGCGGGCCCGAGCGGTGAGCCCCAGCTCGGCGGCCACCGCCGCGCTCATGATCAGCGCGGCCGAGGCGCCGTCGGTGATCTGGCTGGAGTTGCCGGCCGTCACCTTGCCATCGGCCTTGAATGCGGGCTTCAGCCGGGCGAGGGCCTCGACGGTGGTGCCGGGCCGGATGCCCTCGTCCCGACGCACCAAGGTGCCGTCGTCGACCACCCGCCCGCTTTCGTGGTCGAGGCGCCGGGAGCGGACCGGCACGATCTCGTGGTCGAAGCGGCCCTCGTCGGCCGCCAGCTCGGCCCGCTGCTGGCTGCGGGCGCCGTAGGCGTCGAGATCGTCGCGGGTCAGCCCCCACTGGTCGGCGACCAGCTCGGCGGCGATGCCCTGGGACTGCAGCCCGGTGCCGCCGTAGCTGCGGACCTGGGCATAGCGGGCCACCACCCCGGGGCCGAACGGGAACGAGCCGGGGGTGACCGACGCCCCCATCGGGGTCGAGGACATCACCTCGACCCCGGCGGCCACCACGATGTCGTAGGCGCCGGCCAGCACCCCCTGGGCGGCGAAGTGGACCGCCTGCTGGGACGAGCCGCACTGGCGGTCGACGGTGGTGGCCGGCACCGACTCGGGGAACCCGGCGGCCAGGACGGCGTTGCGCCCGATGTTCAGGCCCTGGTGGCCGACCTGGGTGACGCACCCCATGATGACGTCGTCGATCCGGGCCGGGTCGAGGTCGTTGCGCTCGACCAGGGCCTTGAGCACCTCGGCCGCCAGGTCGACCGGGTGCCAGCCGGACAGGACCCCGTTGCGCCGGCCGCCCGCGGTGCGGACGGCGTCGACCAGGACGGCGGCGGGCAACCTCAGCCGGCGGGCTGGGAGGTGTAGCGCAGGTAGGGCTTCACGGTAGTGAAGCCCGGGAAG
This sequence comes from Acidimicrobiales bacterium, assembly GCA_038199465.1. Lineage (GTDB taxonomy): Bacteria > Actinomycetota > Acidimicrobiia > Acidimicrobiales > JAUJNH01 > JAUJNH01. The sequence continues at coordinate 3,138 of JBBPYZ010000244.1, forward strand.
CGCTGCTCGGCCTCCTCGTTGCTGACCGCGCCGGTGATGATCACGTCCTCGCCCTGCTTCCAGTCGGAGGGGGTGGCCACCTTGTGCTTGGCCGTGAGCTGCAGCGAGTCGATCACCCGCAGGATCTCCTGGAAGTTGCGCCCGGTGGACGCCGGGTAGGTGAGGTTCAGCTTGATCTTCTTGTCCGGGCCGATGACGAAGACCGAGCGCACGGTGGCGGTGTCGCTGGCGTTGGGGTGGATCATGTCGTAGAGGTCGGCCACCTTCTTGTCCTCGTCGCCGATGAGGGGGAAGTTCGGGGCGGTGCCCTGGGTCTCGGCAATGTCGCCGGCCCACCTGTCGTGCTCGTCGACCGGGTCGACCGACAGCGCCAGCACCTTGGTGTCGCGCTTGTCGAACTCGGGCTTGAGCCGGGCCACCGCGCCCAGCTCGGTGGTGCAGACGGGCGTGAAGTCACGGGGGTGCGAGAACAGGACGCCCCAGCTGTCGCCGAGCCACTGGTGGAACGAGATGGTCCCCTCGGTGGTCTCGGCAGTGAAGTCGGGGGCCTCGTCGCCGATGCGTGTTGACATGCCCCTCACCCTAGCCGTCGTCGGCTCGATTGTCGACCCGGCAGGTCGGATTTCGGGCCGGGTTGGCGCTGGTGTGAGAGCGGGTAGTCGCAGCAGATGAGCGCACCGCCCTACGGCAACCCACCAGCCCGCACCCTCCCGAACGGGATGGCCGTGGCGTCGTTGGTCCTCGGGATCCTGGGCCTCGTCCTCGCCGTCGTCGTCGTCGGCGGCGTGCTGGGGCTGGTGGCGGTGATCCTCGGTGCCGTGGCCCTCGGCAAGATCAAGCGGGGCGAGGCCGGGGGGCGGGGGATGGCCATCGCCGGCATCGTCACCGGCGGCCTCGCCATGCTCCTCGCTGGCCTCCTCCTCGCCGCCGGCGCCGTCTTCTTCGCCCGCAACGCCGAGGAGTTCTCGAACCTCGCTGACTGCGTGGCGGCCGCCGACAACGACCAGGCCGAGATCGACGCCTGCCAAGAGGAGTTCGTTAACAGGTTCAACCCCTGAGGAACGCCACGCCCGCGCCGGGAGCCCCCCACCGCCCCGGGTAGGTTGCGACCGATGGCGCCGTCGCTGCTCGAGCTCCCGCCCCGGCTGGCCTCGTCCGCCCTCGGCCGACCCCGGACCGCCACCTGGCTGCGCCGGGTCGCCTGGCTGCTGGCCGTCGTCGCCGTTGCCTCGCTGTTCGCCGTCGGGGGATCCCAGCCGGCCGACCCGTCCTTCTTCGCCCGCCGCCCCGTGCCCGGCTTCGACGAGGGCACGCTCAAGGTGCTCAGCGTGGCCTCGGGCAGCACCCTGTCGCCCTCCGAGCAGTGCTCGCTGCTGGCGTCCACCCCGCTGCAGCAGGCCACCGGCCTGATGACGCGCCGTGACCTCTCCGGCTACGCCTCGATAGTCTTCCGCTACGCCCAGGACGTCGACACGCTGTTCTACAACCGCAACGTCCCCATGGCCCTGACCGTCGCCTGGTTCGACGGCGACGGGCGCTGGCTCGGCTCCCGCGACCTCGAGCCATGCCCCGACATGGATGGCTGCCCCACCATCGCCGCCCCCGCCCCCTTCCGCTACGCCATCGAGGTGGAGAAGGGGGGCCTGTCCCGCCTGGGCCTCGGCCCCGGCTCCCAGATCGCCTTTGCCGACGGGTGCACGAGCTAGCGCTCCGCCGCTCTCTCGGTCGCTGCGCTCCCTCCGCTCGGGCGGGTCTGGTCGTCGGCCTTCGGCCGGCTGACTGCTTGTAACGGCGGGCGAGCAAGCTCGCCTTTCGCCGCCTGATGAGGGGGCTCCGCAAGCTCCGCCCCCACAAGCTCCCCCAGCAACAGCAACAGCAACAGCAACTGCGGCTACGTCAGCTAGCGGTAGCCCCTCGCTTGGAGGTTGTAGAGGTGGGGGTAGAGGCCGCCGGCGGCGACCAGCTGGTCGTGGGTGCCGGTGGCGGCGATGCGGCCGCCGTCCACCACCACGATCAGGTCGGCCATCCGCACCGTCGAGAACCGGTGGGACACGATGACGGTGATGCCGCCGGTGTCGGCGGCCAGGGCCGAGGCCGCCGCCGCGTAGCGGGCGAAGAGGTGGTGCTCGGCCTCGGCGTCGAGGGCGGCGGTGGGTTCGTCGAGCACCAGCAGCAGAGGCGCCGGCCGCATCATGGCTCGGGCCAGGGCCAGCTTCTGCCACTGGCCGCCCGACAGCTCGACCCCGCCGTCGAAGCTGGACCCGAGCTGGGTGGACCGCCCGTCCGGGAGGGCGGCGACGACCTCGGATGAAGCCGCCCGCTCCAGGGCGGCGGTGATGGCGTCGGCGTCGTCGAGGAAGGGGAGGTCGCCCACGCCCACCGTGTCGCCGGCCAGCAGCTCGAAGCGCACGAAGTCCTGGAACCCGGCGCTCATCCGCTCACGCCAGCGGGCGGCGTCGATGCGGCGCAGGTCGACACCGTCGACGGTGATGACGCCCTCCGTCGGCTCGTAGAACCGGCACAGCAGCTTGACCAGGGTCGACTTGCCGGCCCCGTTCTCACCCACCACGGCCACGGTGGCGCCGGCCGGCAGCGTGAGGTCGAACCCGGCCAGCACATCGACCTCGGCGTCGGGGTAGCGGAAGGCCACGCCCGAGAGCTGGATGCCCTCCACCAGCCGGCCGGGGACCGGGGCCGGCTCGGGCACGACGGGGCGGGCGGCCTCGGCGTGGTCGCACAGCCACAGGTAGCGGCCCGCCACCCCGACCGTGCGCAGGCCGGCGCTGACGGTGGCCACGGCCTGGCCCACCTGCCGGTTCACCTGGGCCACCAGGGCCAGGGCCAGCACGACGTCGCCGAGGCTGGCCCGGCCGGCCACCGCCTGGCCGACGACCACGGCGACGGCCCCGGTGTAGCCGACGGCGAAGACCAGCCAGGCGCCGGCGGTGCGAACCACCCTGCGCCGGGCGGCGGTGTCGAGGCACCGGTCGGTCGCCGCCCACGCGGCGTGGTGGCGCTGGAGCAGCTGGTCGCCCACCCCGAAGACCCGCAGCTCCTTGCCCGAGGCGGGGGTGGTGGCCAGCTCGAAGAGGTGGCGGGCCTGCCGGGCCCCCTCGGCGGCCTGGTCGAGGGCGGCCTGGCGGAGGCGCTCGGCCTCGGCTCCGGCCCAAACCGGCGCGGCGGCGAACAGGGGGACGATGAGGAGCAGGGGGGTGACCGACGCCAGCAGGACCCCGGTGGCGACGGCCTGGACCACTACGGTCAGCGCCGACGCCGCGTTGGTGCCGGCGAAGGCCAGCACCCGGGCCTCCCGCCGCAGCACCTCGATCCGCGCCGCGTCAGCCGGCCGCTCGTGGTGCTCGATGGTGGGGATCCCGCCGACCAGGCCGATGATGCTGCGGTCGAGGTGCAGGCCGGTGATCTCCTTGAGGGGGAACAGCATCTGGGTGGCCGAGGAGCGCAGCAGCATCCCGATCCCGACGGTGAGGCCGATGCTGACCGCGGCGGCCCCCGCCGCCCGCTGATCGCCGGCCCGGGCCCCGTCGACGAGCTGCTTGAGCCACAAGGCGCTGAGCACCCCGATGAGCGACGAGGCGGCCGTCAGCACGACCACCCCGGTGGACCGCCACGGGTCGGCCCGGAAGGGCGTGGCCACCGCCACGGCCAGGGACCGGGGCCAGCCGCTCCTAGCCATCGCCGGCCGCCTCCCCCCCGGCGACGCCGAAGTGGGTGGCCTGGAGCCGGAACATGTGGGCGTAGCGACCGTCGGCGGCCAGGAGGGCGTCGTGGTCGCCGGCCTCGGTGACCCGGCCGCCCTCGACCACCACGATGCGATCGGCGCGACGCACCGTCGAGAACCGGTGGGAGATGACCACCGTGGTGATCCCCGCGGTCAGCTCGAGGAACCGGTCGTAGAACTCGGCCTCGGCCCGCACGTCAAGCGCCGCCGTGGGCTCGTCGAGGATGAGGACCCCGGCGCCGCCGGCCACGGCGAACAGGGCCCGGGCCAGCGCCACCCGCTGCCACTGGCCGCCGGAGAGGTCGACGCCCCCCGGCGCCCGGGGGGCCAGGACGGTGTCCCAGCCGCCCGGAAGCGCAGCGATGATCTCGGTGGCCCCGGCCCGCTCGGCGGCGGCAGCCAGCGCCGCGGTGTCTCCCAGCCGGTCGACCGCCCCGAACCCCACGTTGTCGGCCACCGACAGCTGGTAGCGGGTGAAGTCCTGGAAGATCGCCGCCACCCGACGCTGCCACCCCGCGGCGTCGATCGTGGCGAGATCGGTGCCGTCCACGGTGATGCGGCCCCCGGTGGGGTCGTAGAGGCGGGTGAGGAGCTTCACCAGCGTGGTCTTGCCCGCCCCGTTGGGCCCGACGACGGCGAGCGACCGGCCGGCCGGGATGTGCAGGTCGAGCCCGTCGAACACCGGCTCGGATCGGCCCGGGTACCGGAACGAGACCCCCTCGAAGGTGATGCCGCTGGCCGGCAGGGCCGCGGCCGGCCGGCGGCCGGGCAGCTCGAAGCGGGGCTCGGCCACGATCCGCTCGAGCTCGAGGGCGGCGGGCACCGGAGCGCACCCGTAGGAGATGACGATGGTGCTCCATCCGATGCTGAAGGCGGCCGCCACCCCGGCCACGGCCCCGGCGAAGGTGGTGAGCTCGCCGATGCTGATCTCACCCCGGGCCGCTGAGCGGCCGAGGTGGGCGAACGTCAGCCCCTGGGCCACCCCGAGCAGCACGACCCCGACCGGCGACACCCACCGGTCCTTCCGGCGGTCCCGCCAGAAGGCGGCCATGGCGACCTGCCACTGGCCAACAAGGCGCTCCTCGGCCCAGGGCGCCAGCCCGAACAGCCGCAGCTCCTTGGCCGCGGCCGGTCCGAGGGCGAGGTCACGGAAGTAGCCCGAGCGCCGGAAGCGGCGGGCATGGCCCCGCAACGAGGCCACCGTCCGGCGGTACTGGTCGGCTACCACCCGCGTCGTCGCCAGGTAGATCGCCAGCAGGGCGGCCGCCAGCCACCAGCGGTAGGCGGCGAGCACCAGGGCCGACAGGACCGCGGCCAGGTTGCTGGTGACCACCGAGGCGATCCCGACGGTGGCGTCCTGCACGGTGAAGTCGCCCGTGCCCACGCTCTGCGCCTCGCGGACCCGGTCGACCACACCCGGGTCCTCCAGGTGGGCCACGCCGGCGGGCCGCAGCGTCGCCGCCATCACCCGTAGGCGGACCTGGCCGTCGGCCCGCCGACCGAGGGCGTCGGCCAGCGCCTCCACCCCCGGCCCGCTCACCTGCTGGAGGACGAACAGGACCACGACAGCGGCGACGGCGGCGATGACCCGATGGCCGGCGGGAGAGTTCCACCCCTCGACCACCGCCCCGCCCAGCGACCCGACCAGGGCGCCGCTGGCCAGGGCGAAGGCGGCCGGCAGCAACGCGGTCAGCACGATGAGAGCGGCCAGGGCCGCACTGAGCCGCCGGCTCGCCTGTGGCAGGAGGCGCAGCGTGGCCACCGGCGGGGGGAGGGGCCGACGGGACTGGTGCTTTCCGCCCCGTGAGGCCGCTCGGGCCTGCGACTCCCCGCTCACCGCCGTCGAGGATGCCACGGCCAGTGTCGTGGCGGTCGCGAATTTCCCGACGCCGTAGGCGCCCGGCGGTCAGCCCGTGGCGGGCGGGTCTCCCACCGGGGAGAACTGGTCCCAGAACAGCGCCAGGGCGATGCCGTCCGGGTCCTTGAAGTTGAGCATCCCGCCGAAGGCGGCCGGCAGGATGCCGCTGTTCACCACGCCGCGGGCGGTCAACAGCGCGGCCCACTCGTCCAGCTCCTCGCTTGAGCCGACGGCGAAGGCCGCGGTGTCCAGCCCCAGGCTGGTCGGGTCGAACGCCGCGCCGCCGGACAGGTGCTGGACCAGTCCGATCTGCTGGCCGGTCCCGGGGAGGCGCAGGACGGCCATGTGGTGCTCCTCGCCCTCATCGTCGCGGAACTCCTCGGACACCCCGAGGATGTCGGTGTACCAGGCGATGCTGGCGTCGAGGTCTTTCACGGACAGGGCGACGTGGTGGATTCCCTTGAGGTTGGCCATGGCGCGCAGCATGGCACCGCTCGCTGTCACGGTCGAGCGGCATGCTCTGGGCCGTGGCACCTCGCCGGCGTCCGCTACACTCACCAGGCCCCCTTGCGGGGCACCCTGCGACGGGCATCTGGCTCGTCGCCCCGGGCTCGATGCCCGGGTCCGAAGGAGATTCGAGGAGGGCCGTGCGCCCGTACGAAGTGGTCATCATCCTCGATGCCGGCCTTGAGGAGGAGCAGATCAAGGCGGTGCTCGACCGTACGGTCGCCACCGTCAAGGACGGGGGCGGCAATCCCGGCAAGCTCGACCGGTGGGGCAAGCGTCGCTTCGCCTACGAGCTGAAGAAGCGCTGGGAGGGCTATTACGCCCTCCTCGAGTGCTCCGCCGAGCCTGCCGTCATGATCGGCCTCGATCGCCAGCTCCGCCTCACCGACAGCGTCCTCCGTCACAAGGTCATCCGCGTCCCCGACCACATCGCCGGCCGCGAGCGTCGCCCGCTCACGGCCCCCGAGCCGGCCGGCGAGGCAGAGCCCCGTGACCGAGGCGCATCCCGCACCAGGAGCTGAACGACATGGCAGATAGCACCGTCACCATCGTGGGCAACGTGACCCGCGACCCCGAGTTGCGCTACACCCCGTCGGGGGCGGCCAACGCCTCCTTCGGCGTGGCCGTCAACGAGCGCTGGCGCGACAAGCAGACCAACGACTGGAAGGAGCAGGTCTCCTTCCTCGACGTCGTCTGCTGGCGCGAGATGGCCGACAACGTGTGCGAGACGCTCGCCAAGGGCACCCGCGTCGTCGTCACCGGCCGCCTCCAGCAGCGCTCGTGGGAGGACAGCGACGGCAACAAGAAGTCCAAGGTCGAGATCGTGGCCGACGAGATCGGCCCGTCCCTGCGCTGGGCCTCGGCCGAGGTCACCAAGAACGAGCGCCGCAGCCCCGATGGCGGCGGCCAGGGCGGCGGCAACCGGCCCGTCCAGAACGCACCGCAAGCCGCCCCACCCGCCGGTGGCGGCTACGCCTACGACGAGGAGCCTTTCTGATGGCCCGATCCAACGACCGCGACCGGAAGCGGGCGCCCAAGGAGGGCATCCGCAAGGGCAAGAAGAAAGTCGACATCGTCGCTCGCGACGGGATCGACTGGGTCGACTACAAAGACGTGAACCTGCTGCGCAAGTTCATGTCTGACCGGGGCAAGATCCGGGCCCGGCGCGTGTCCGGCCTGTCCACCCAGAACCAGCGGGCCGTGGCCCACGCCATCAAGCTGGCCCGCGAGCTGGCGCTGGTCCCCTACGCAACCCGCACGGTCACCGAGCGGGCCCCCCGCCCGCAGCGCGCCCCCCGCAGCGAGCAGCCGCAGGAGGCCGTCGAGCCCGAGGTGGCCGAGGCTCCGGTCGCGGATGCAGCCGAGGTCGGAACATGACCAAGGTCGTGCTCCGCGCCGACGTCTCGGGGGTCGGCAAGAAGGGTGACATCCTCGACCTGGCCGACGGCTTCGCCCGCAACTACCTCGTGCCCCGCGGCCAGGCGCTCGTCGCCTCCGCGGGCATCGAGGCCCAGGCCAACGCCATGCGCCGCTCACGCGACGTCAAGGACGGGCGCGAGCGCGAGGCGGCCGAGCAGGTGGCCCGCACCCTCGTCCCCGCCGTCATCGCCCTCAAGGCCAAGACCAGCGGCAGCCAGGGCAAGCTCTTCGGCTCGGTCACCACCGCCGACATCGTCGAGGCCGTCGCCGCCCAGACCGGCATCACCCTCGACAAGCGCGACCTCCACCTGAACGAGCACGTCCGCACCCTCGGCACCCACCAGGCCCAGGTCAAGCTGCACGCCGACGTCCAGTTCACCATCACCATCGAGGTCCAGCGGAGCTAGGGAGCTGCGCTCGGCTGACGGAGCTGCGCTCGGCTGGCACTGCGTGGACGGCCTTCGGCCGGCTGCCTTGTTGTTCCGTCGAGCCGCAGCTCCTTCGTCGCCGACTCGACGAGCTTGCCGGCGAAGATCGGGTTCGCGGCCCGGCCAGCCCGGGTGCCCGGGATGTTCGCCGGCAAGCGGCCTCGCCACGCTGCACGGGTCATGAGAGCGACCGGGCCTGGGGGGTCGCGCCTGACGAACGTGTGTTCGTGTAGAGTCGCGGGATGATGCGGTGTGGGCTGGCGGGAAGTGCCTCAGGATCGGGGTCGTCGTGCCGGCCGCTGGTTGCTGCTCGTCCACCGGTGGGGCGGGGGGGTCCACAGGCTGTCCCCTCCGCGAGCGGGGCTGTCCCCAGCAAGAACCCACTAGCGACCCACAGGTCCGGCCCGGCACTGTCGGGGACCGATGGCTGCACGCGCTGACGACCTCCGCTCCCGCCGGGACGCAGGACCCGGGCGGCCAGGTGGCCCGAGCGGGCCTGGGGGGCCGCGGGTGCCGGTGCTGTCCGATCGGCGGGTCCCGCCGCACGACCTCGAGGCCGAAGAGTCGCTGCTCGGGGCGATGCTCCTGTCCCGCGACGCCATCGCCTCGGCCATCGAGGTCGTTGGGGCCGACGACTTCTACAAGCCGGCCCACACCCACGTCTTCGAGGCCGTCTGCGGCCTCTACGGGCGGGGCGAGCCGGCCGACCCCGTCACCGTGGCCGACGAGCTGCGCCGGGGCGACCTGCTCGAAATCGTCGGCGGCACCGGCACCCTCATCGCCCTCCAGGCCGCCACCCCCGCCACCGGCAACGCCGGCCGCTACGCCCGCATCGTCGAGGAGCTGGCCCTCCTGCGCAACATGATCGGGGTGGCCGGCGAGATCGCCGAGCTGGCCTACTCGGTGCCCGAGGACGTCACCGGGGCGGTCGACCGGGCCGAGTCGCTGGTCTTCAAGGTGGCCCAGCGCCGCCTGGCCGACTCCACCGGCGAGCTGCGCCAGCTGCTGGGGGAGAGCCTCGACCACCTCGAGAAGCTCTACGAGCGGGGCGACGCCGTCACCGGCATCCCCACCGGGTTCCACGACCTCGACCACCAGCTGGCCGGCCTCCAGCCCTCCAACCTCATCATCTGCGGCGCCCGCCCCGGCACGGGCAAGACCAGCTTTGCCCTCGGCATCGCCGCCAACGCCGCCCTCGAGGCCGGCCGGCCCGCCCTGTTCTTCTCCCTTGAGATGTCCAAGCTGGAGATCACCAACCGCCTGCTGTGCGGCGAGGCCCGGATCGACTCCACCCGCATGCGCAACGGCAAGCTCCTCGAAGGCGACTGGAAGAAGATCTCCTCGGCCATGAGCCGCCTCTACGAGGCCGAGATGTACATCGACGACAACCCGATGGTCACCGTCATGGACATCCGGGCCAAGGCCCGCCGCCTCAAGTCCAAGGTCGGCGACATCGGCATCGTCGTCGTCGACTACATCCAGCTGATGAGCGGCCGCCACTCAGCCGAGTCCCGCCAGGTCGAGGTGTCGGAGATCAGCCGAGGCCTCAAGATCCTGGCCCGCGAGCTCGAGTGCCCCGTCCTGGCCCTGTCCCAGCTGTCCCGCAACCTCGAGACCCGGGCCGACAAGCGCCCCATGCTCTCCGACCTGCGCGAGTCCGGCAGCCTCGAACAGGACGCCGACGTCGTGATGTTCCTCTACCGCGACGAGCTCTACCACGACGACTCCCCCGACAAGGGCGTCGCCGAGGTCATCGTGGCCAAGCACCGCGCCGGCCCCACCGGAACCTGCAAGCTCGCCTTCCTCGACACCTACACCAAGTTCGCCAACATGGCCCGGGTCTGATCCCCCCTGTAGG